>DASTEB010000423.1:0-9094 GCA_035710025.1 Chloroflexia bacterium | reverse complement strand
AAGTGGCAGTTCCTGTGCTGGGCCTGCGACACGAAGGACGTGCTCGTACACGGCTCGGGCGACCCCAACATCGCGGAGTTCGAGCCCCGCCAGTCGAACGACATCTTCGAGTTCGGCAACCGCCGCGCGGTATACGCCGCGTCCGACGGCATCTGGGCGATGTACTTCGCCATCGTGGACAGGGACGGGCCGGTCAGGTCGCTGATGAACGCCTGCGTTCGGGTGATAAACGAGGACGGCAGCCGCAGCGAGCCCTACTACTTCTTCTCGGTCAACAGCGACGCGCTTCCGCACGAACCCTGGCGGCAGGGCACCATCTACATTCTCCCGCGCGATACGTTCGAGCAGCAGGCCCGCGGCGAAATGCGGGGCACCCCCTACGAGATCCAGCAGTGGGCCAGCCCGGATGCGGTAACGCCGCTCGCCAAGGTCGCGGTCGGGCCTGACGACTTCCCGTTCCTGTCGCAGATCCTTCCGCACGACCCCGAGGTCATCCGCGAGCGTGCCCAGCGCGATCCCGAAGGGTTTCCCTGGTTCGACGAGTAGCGGGGCCGCCCTGTTAGTTACCCCGCAATACCCATAAAGGCGGATTGACACTCCACTACTCCCGCGCATAGAATCGGAGCAGGGACGCACCCGCGGGTGGAGCGCGTTGGTCGCCCGCATATTCGCGTACCCGGAACGGGAGCATGGCTGAAGCCGCCCCACAATTGAGCGCCGCACGGCCCGCGCGCCCCGCTATTGGCGAGGGGCTGCTGCGGCGTCCCTTCGTGCCGCTGGTTGGCGGCGTGCTCTCCCTGATCCTTGCGGGCATTGGCGAACTTATCGTCCAGTCGGGCAGCGGCTCGCCGCTCAGCCTGGTGCTCTACCTCGCCGCGATTCTCCTGTTCACCGTGAGCGCATGGCCCATGCCGCCCGCCGAGTCCGACATGCCCTCCGAGGAGGTTGTCGTCGCGCTTCCGCGATCTCGCTCCACCTGGGGCTGGGCGGTGCTGGGGTTGGGAACGGCCCTCGCCGTGGGCCTCGACGTGGCGGCCCTGCTCATGATCCGGCAGGACGTTCGAGCGCCCCTCGCGCCGTGGCTGTGGCTGGCGGCCATGGTGTTGATAGCTGCTGTCGGCGTGGCGCTGCACCGCTGGCAGGAGTGGCCGGCGCGCTGGGGCCGGGGCGTGTGGCCGAGCAGCGTCAACGGCAGGCGGCTGGCGGTCGCGGCGCTCGCGCTCGTCATGCTGGCGGCGGTGCTGGCCCGCGTGCTGTGGCTCGACAAGGTGCCGCTCGGCATCAACGCGGACGAGGGCGACCGCGCCGCCGTGTCCATCCAGATCATCAAGGGCGCCAACAACCAGAGCATCTTCGAGGCAGGCTGGTACTGGATCAGCATGGTGTACTTCTGGCTGCTGGCCCAGGTGATGAACATCTTCGGCGTCAGCTTCGTGGGCGCGAGGATGTTCGGCGCACTCGCGGGCATCGTGGCCGTGGGCATGGTCGTCTGGATCGGGGTGCGCAACTTCGGCCTGCGGGTGGGCCTGCTGGCGGGCGCTATTCTGTCGGTGCTGGCGGTCGCGCTGCAGTTCTCGCGCGAGACGACCGAGGCGGGGCCGACCGGCATGCTGTGGGCGGTGAGCGCCGCCTTCTTCTTCGAGGCGAGCCGCCGCGGGCGGATGTGGGCGTGGGCCGGGGCGGGCATCGCGGGTGGCCTGTCCATCTACTTCTACCCCACCGGGCGGCTGTGGGCCATCATGGCGCTGGCCTACTGCGTTTACCTGCTGGTGCACGGGCTTGGCGGTCGGCGCTGGGCCATCTTCCGCGGGGCCGCTTTCGCCGCGGTAGCCGCGGTGGTCGTCATGGCGCCGTTCCTTCTGCAGGCGGTAGAGCACTGGGAGATATTCACCCTGCGCGCCCAGGAGACTTCCATCTTCACGCGTGACAACCCCACTCGCCTGAATTACTACAACCCCGAATGGAACGTCGCCCAATTGCTGGCCGCACAGACTGTGCGCTCGGTGGGCGTGTTCAACCAGTTCAGCGACGGCGGCGGCTTCTTCCCTATCAGCACGGGCGCTACGGGCGGCTCGATAACCACGGGGTTGCTGGCAGTGCTCACGCTGCTCGGGCTGGGGTGGTGCTGCCTGCGCTGGCGCGACCCCCGCTTCGTGCTGCTGGCGGGGTGGTTCTGGGTCGGCTTCTCGGGCGTGATCGTGACGGTCGAGACGCCCAACGTGCAGCGCATGGCCGCGGCCGTTCCGGTGGTAGCGTTGTTCTCGGCGCTGGTGCTGGACAACCTGGCCCGGCGTATTGAGCTTGCCGCTTCCAGGAGAGAGGGCGCTCGCTTCTCCCCGCGCACGGCGAGCATCGCGGCGTGGGCGCTGGTGGGCGTGGTGGCCCTGTACATGATGGGGGTCGAGGCCCACAGGTACTTCGTGGTGTACGGCAGCGCTGAGCGCTGGCCTCATCCCACCATCCTCGGGCAGGCTGTGAACGAGCAGGGCACCGACACGCGCGTGTTCACGATTGGGCGGCAATTCCACATGGTGAACTCCGGGTGGGTGCGCCTGCTCGCGCCGTGGACCCCGCGCGGTGGGATACAGGCGCCCGGCAACCACCTGCCGCTGGCCGAGCCTGCCGACCACAATATCGCGTTTCTCGTGTTCCCGGCACAGGAAGCATACCTGCCCTACCTGGCCGATCTGTACCCGGGCGGGGCGGCCCGGCGGTACGTCCACCCGACCGAACAACTCATGTTCACCGTCTACCGCCTGCCGCGAGAGGACTGGGCTGCCCTGCAGGGGGCGACTGCCGAGGATCCGTCCGGCGAGCAGTACCGTGTCGCGGGGCTGGGCGTGCCGCCCGAAGGCTGGAGCGCGTACCCGAGCGCGATGCGCTGGACGGCGGGCCTGACGGTGCCACAGTACTGGAACTACGCCGTCAGGATCGGCCCCGGCCCGGCGCGGCTCGCGATTGACGGGGTCGAGGTGCTGTCGGTACCCGAGGGCACGCCCGTGATGAGCACAACGCTGTCGCTGGCCCGGGGCAAGCACGCGGTGAGCTACGAAGGCACGCTGGCGGCGCAGGGCCGGCCTGCGCTGTTTGAGATAGCCCAGATACCCGAGGAGATCCCGGACCAGCCGCCCAGGCCCCTTGTGTGGGCATCACCGGGCACGGGGATGCTCGTGGCCGGGTGGGACCAGCCGCACGGGCTGTACGGCCTGGTGCGCAGGGAGGGCAGGGCCGAGCAGCGCACGCTCGATCCGACTCTTGCCACCTGCTGCCTATCGGCCCAGGTCAGGGCCGACGGCAGGGCATACACCGCCACATGGACCGGCTCGCTCGATGCGCCCGCCACCGGGGTGTACTCGATGACCCTGCTCTCTCAGGGCGCGATCAGCCTGAAGCTGGACGGCAGCACGGTGTTCGAGTCGGACGAGCCGTCCGATCAGCCGCGGGGCTTCATGGTGGAGCTAACCGAGGGCCCGCACCCGGTGGAGATTGTCTACACGGTGAAGGAGGGGCCGGGCGGCATCGAGTGGGTGTGGACACCGCCGGGCGGGACAACCTCCATCGTGCCGCCGTCGGTGCTGTCGCCCCCGGATGGTGCCGGTGTCGGCCCTCCCCTCTCGCCCGGCGAGCTAGGCCCGTGGGAGCGCCAGCCGGTGGACATGCCTGTGGAGATAGTGAGATAGCGCCCGGAGAACCCCGGCTCTATTCTTGCTCTATTCCTTTCAAGCGGCGCGTCGTGCAGGCGGCGAGCGTCGACTATAATGGCCTGTTACCCCAATTGCTACAACCACGTATAGATTGCATAGCCTGGCGGGACCGCTCCCGCCTTTCCGCTTGACTGGAGCTAGTTACCGGATGCCGAAACTCACTGCTGTAGACCAGCGTCTCGAAGGTAAACTGAAGGCACTGTACGATTCTCACATGGAGCGCACTAAGAAGATAGACTGGAGTTACCACGCGCTCATTCCGTGGGAGCGCGGGCGCAACTTCAATACCGACCCCTGGCACCCCTCGCAGGCCACCATTACGCCCGAGCTCGCGGTGGCGGTCGAAACGGCCCTGCTGACCGAGATCAACCTGCCCTGGTTCACCACCGGGCTGACCCAGCTATTCTCCGGCTCGCTCGAGGTGCTGCAGGACTTCGTGCGCACCTGGACCAGCGAAGAGGACCAGCATTCGGATATCCTCGCCACCTACCTGCTCGTCACGCGCAACACCGACCCCGACCGCTTGCACCGCCTGCGCAAGACGGTGGTGCGCAACGCGTGGACGCCGGGCGAAGCCAGCGCGTTCGACGGCATGGTGTACACGACGATACAGGAGCTTTCGACGCAGGCGTTCTATGTGAGCGTGGCGAAGAAGGCCGACGGAGAAGATCCCGTGCTGGCGACTATCCTGCGGCGGGTGGCGAAGGACGAGACGCTGCACTACGCGTTCTACCGCGAGGCGGTGAAGGCGCACCTTGAGATCAACCCGAACTACGTGTGGCCGCTTTGCGACATCTTCACCAACTTCTTCATGCCGGGCTATCTGATGCCCAACTTCACCGAGCGGCAGGCGATCATGGCTATAGGCTCCAACTACGGAATCGCCGAGTATTACCACAATGTGATTGACGTGCTTATGAAGCAGTGGGGCATCAACGATCTACACCCCACTTACCCCGAGGCGCAGGCCGCGCTCGCGAGGCTGAACAAGTACCTCGACAGGCTGGCCCGCATAGCGGCAGGAGCCGCCAAACGCCGGGGCGACCCCACCGACGCCCGCCGGCGCGCTATCGCCCTGCTGGGCTACGACTCGACCGAGGGGAAGGACATGCCGGTGTAGCGAGTTGCGTCATGCGTCATTGGAGTGGACGCACCCTTCATGCGACTGCTTCGTTCTGTCTTGCGGGGGGAGCGAGCAATGACGTCATTGGCACGGTGTTTACAGGGCAGCTTGTTTCTTTTGGTTGTGGTGCTGGTGCCACTGATAACCGGCTGTGACATGCCTGGGGACAGCTCAAATTCACCCGCCCAGCCTGCAACGCCAGCCGTCGAGGTGCCCCCGCCCTTCACTCCCGCACCCACTGCTACTTTTCCCGCAGACAACATTGCAGTCAGCCAGACGGTCGAAGGCATCACTATCAGCGTCGCCCCTCTGCATGCTGATGCTCATCGGGTGGTGCTAGTAGCGCGCGTTCAAGGACCAGCCAAGCCCTACGATCGTGCCTTTGACCTGGCCTGGGTTGCACGTGGTAAAGACTATATGCCCAGCCTTTCTGCGAACGGGAAGGATTTACCCTGGGTGCAAGGTGGTAGCGTCATTATTCCGCCCGCCGGTGAGCCGGGTGATGGGCAATCCGTGCTGGCCTTTGATGCATCGGGGCTAGAGATTGGTGCGGATACAACCGGGACGGTGCAAATCCTATCCCTCCATCTATCGCTGCCTGTATACGAGGACAACGAACCCGATGAGTATCGGCCCTGGCCCCCCGGTCCCGTGGTAACCCGCGCAGCAGGGGCTACTGAGGTGCCCACGCCCACCCAGCTTGCGCCGGCTTCTCGGCCGGCCTCTCGTCTGCTACCCTTCGAGTTCTCGTTCCAGGTCCCGTTCGATTCCGAGAGAATAGTATTACAGCCGGAGCAGACAGTAGAACAGAACGGGCTGAGCATTACTGTCAGGCAAGTGGATATCACAGCCTCTGAGGCGCTCATTACGCTACACTACGCCGCACTTAATCGCGGAGCCATTGGCGGCGTCAACCCCGGAGTGTCCGCGGGCTTAACGGTGCCGTCTGAGAGCACCGGAGAAGTCTTCACATTAGTGAGTGATCCTGACGGGTTTATGTTCGGCACCGAAACTGAGGGCGATATAGTCTTCAGTTACACCGAGCCGTCGTTGCTCAGGAAGACCCCCGTGGATATTGCTCTGAGCGTCAGCGCATGGAAGATGTCTGCTTCTAGGATTGGTGGCGTGCCTGAACCCTCTCCAATATTCGACTGGACCTTTCGGTTCACAGTACCGGTGACTTCCACTCCTTAAGTGCGTATGCCGGTCCCCGAACACGCTAAGCCCTCAAGCATGGCGGTTCCTTCTCCGGCGCACGCCTTGCTCATGCCTGCAAGCCCGCTTTCGCGGGCTGGGAGTAAAGAGAAATGGGGCCTCATCCCAGGGTGTTACCCTGGGCTACATTCCTGCGCCCGCTTCGCGGGCTTGTCTCTCCCCGATAACACGGTAGACGACAGGCACGATCTCCGACGAAGGCTCACGCATCAGGCATCACGCATCACACTCTGCCCACTGACCATTGACCACTGACCACTCCGCTTTACGCCTTCCCGCATCTGCGGTAATATGATGGCGTACACTTCGCGCTAATGCGCTCTCAGCACAGGAGGCCTTCGATATGGTGGCACCGACGCCATCCGGTATTCAGGAGCAGACCGAGCCGCGAGCGGGCAGTGACGCCGGCCGCAAGATACGGGTGCTCATCGCCAAGCCCGGGCTTGACGGGCACGACCGCGGCGCCAAGATCATCGCCCGCGCCCTGCGCGATGCCGGCATGGAGGTGATCTACACCGGCCTCCACCAGACCCCCGAGATGATCGCCGAGGCTGCCCTGCAGGAAGACGTGGACGCCGTCGGCCTCTCAATCCTGTCGGGCGCGCACATGGCCCTGTTCCCCCGCATCATGGAAGAGCTGCGCACGCGAGGCCTGGACGACGTGCTGGTGTACGCGGGCGGCATCATCCCCGACGACGATATCCCCGCCGTGAAGGATATGGGCGTGGCGGGCGTGTTCGGCCCCGGCACCCCGATGGAAGAGGCGGTGCGCTTCGTGCGCGAGAACGTCAGGCGCGTGTCCGCCGCCGAAACCGAGGAAGAGTAGAGACGGTGTCCGCCGCTTCCGCTCCACGTTCTTCCACCCCACCGGCTGCAGCGTCCCCCTCGCCCATCCCCGCGCTGGTCGAGCGCATGAAGCAGGGCGACCGCGCGGCTGCCTCTCGTCTGATGACCGTGGTCGAGAACCGGCAGGTGGGCTACCGCGAGGCGCTGCGGCTGACAGCGCCCCTCACGGGCCGCGCTCACGTGCTTGGCGTGACGGGGCCGCCCGGCGCGGGCAAGTCGACCCTGGTGAGCGCGCTCATCAAGCACTATCGGGCCGAGGGCAAGACGGTGGGTGTGGTGGCGGTCGACCCGACGTCGGCCATATCGGGCGGGGCGATCCTGGGCGACCGCATCCGCATGCTCGGCTACTACCAGGACCAGGGCGTGTTCGTGCGCTCGATGGCCTCGCGAGGCCGGCTGGGCGGGCTGGCAGCGGCCACCGCCGACGTGGTGCGCATCATGGATGCTTTCGGGCGCGACATTATCATTATCGAGACGGTGGGAGTGGGTCAGGACGAGATCTCGATCGCGGGGCTGGCCGACACCACTCTCCTCGTTGAGGTGCCGGGCATGGGCGACGACGTGCAGGCGCTCAAGGCGGGCGTGCTGGAGATCGCCGACGTGCTCGTGATCAACAAGTCGGACCGCGAGGGGGCCGACCGCCTGGCGAACCACATCAAGACGACGATGCGCCTGCTCCCTCAGGCCGAGGGCACCTGGATGCCGCCCATCGTCAAGACGGTGGCGCACGAGGCCTTGGGAATAGAGGAGCTTGCCGCCGCGGTGGAGAAGCACCGCGCTTACCTTGAGGAGCGCGGCCGCCTGCAAGTCGACAGGCGCGAGCGCCTGCGCGCCGAGGTGCTGGAGCGCGCCCGCGACTTGATGCTCCGCCGCCTCATGCAGGATATCGAGGAGAACGGCAAGCTGGACGGCGTGCTGGACGACCTTATGGCGCACAGGACCGACCCGGCGAGCGCCGCGCACGCGCTGGTAGACGGCCCGCGCCCCGATCAGGCTGGATAGAACCCCATCAGGCTGCTGAGGCTGTAGACTCCCGCGCTTCCGGTATAATTCAGTCCTCTTGCCCGCCGCGGCAGTGCGCCGCCGGGTGAAGGAGTGCCATGTCATCTGCCGACACGAGCGGTATCTGGTTCTCGCGTATGGCCAACTCGCCCTACGGGAAGCTGCGCGCCCCGGGCGACAGGACCCGCGTGCTCATCGTGGACGACCACGCCCTGTACCGCAAAGGCCTGCGCTCGATGTTCGACCTTGAGCCCGACGTCGAGGTGGTGGGCGAGGCGAGCGACGGCACCGAGGCCATCGAGCAGGTAGAGGCGCTGCAGCCCGACATCGTGCTGATGGACATCAACATGCCGGGCATGGACGGCATGCAGGCCACCCGCAAGCTGGCCGACGACTACCCCGGCATACTGATCGTCATCCTCACCATGTTCAAGGGCGAAGAGCACCTGCGAGAGGCCCGCCGGGCGGGCGCGAGCGCATACGTGCTCAAGGACGCGGGCAGCGAGGTGCTGCTGCGCACGATACGCGACGTGATGTCGGGCGAGACGCCGCTGCTGCAGCGCGACGACAGCACCATCACCGAGGCGCTGCCCCACGACGACATGGCCGCGGGCCTGGCGAGCATCGCCGCCGACCCTTCGCGCAGGCGCTTCACCACCGACCCGCTGATCACCTCGAACGAGCGCGCCATCCTCAAGCTGCTGGCCGAGGGGCTAACCAACGAGGACATCGGGGCGCGCACGGGTCTGCCGGAGGCGATGGTGCGCACCTACCTCGTCGAGATCTACCGCAAACTGGGCGTGGCGGGTCGCGACGCCGCCGTGCAGTACGCCCGCGAGCACGGGTTGGGCGAGGAGTGATGTCCCGGGCGCTCAGGTCAGCCCGTAGTCGGTAGCGAAGCGGATGGCGGCGCCCCGGTTGGGCGCGTCGATTTTGCTGTAGATGGAGTAGAGGTGTGCGCGCACTGTGTTGTTGCTGAGGAAGAGACGCTCGGCTATCTGTTTGTTGGTGAGGCTCTCTGCTAGTAGTCGCAACACCTCTACCTCCCGGCGGCTGAGTTCGTTCGGGTACCCTTGCTCGGGCTTGGCTGCCGTCCTTGATTGCATTTGTCCTGTAGTGGCTGGCCAGGTGCGAGATGTGTCTTCGAGCGCATAGGCAATTGCCTGCTCCATGCTCATGCCCCTCCCCTGCTGCCATGCCCTCT
>DASTEB010000422.1:0-6837 GCA_035710025.1 Chloroflexia bacterium | reverse complement strand
GGCCGACAGGATGGCCCAGCCCGCCATCCACTACACAACCGGCAGCGGCGTATGGAGTTACTTCGCTGCGAGCGAAGCGCCCGAGCAGCCCGCGCCCGACCTGCTCTACTCGCTCGGGGCCGAACCGGCGGGCGAAGGCGGCCTCTCGCTCAATTTCCGCTATCCTCAGCGCGAGTACGGCCACCGGGGCGACGGCGGCCCGGACGCTTACGTCGCCAAGAGCACCTTCGCGCCCGGCGAGAACCTTACTTTCACGTGGCAGCCGGGCGACGTGCTCGTAAAGACGTTCTACCTGTGGTGGCGGCCCAAAGGCGCCGCGCCCGCATACGACGAGACTGCTCGTTACCTCTGGCGGCTGGCCTACCCCCGCCACGCGGCGCCGCCCCGCGAGACCTCGATGTGGCGGCAGGCCGCGCTGCACGTCCGCTGGTACGACGCCCGGCTGTACAACCCCGAGATAGGCGGCGGGCAGTACGAGTCCCCAGAGGGCTCGGGCACCGCCATGCTGGGCTTCGTGGAGCAGTCGCTCGCCATGGCGGGCGTGGCGTTCTCCTACGCGAACCTCGCGCTCGCCGCCCCCGATCCTCCCCTCCCGGCGGAGGAACTCGAAGCCCTGCGCGAGCGAGCGGCAGGTGCGCTCACCCGCTGGGCCACCGAGGGACGCAGCCCCGAGGGCCTGCTGTACCCCGTGTGCGACGGCGACGGCTACTCGTTCGGCTGGCGCGACTACGCCGACTACGACAACCTGCGCATCGTGAAGGACGACACCCTCGACACTATCCGCGTCGCCGCGGCAGCCCGCACGCTGGTAGCCGCGGCCCGCAGCGCCCGCTTCCTGGGTGCCCCGCCGGATACCGGCGCATCAGTGTGGGAGGAGGTCGCGCTGGGTGTGTGCGCGTGGCTGGCGGCGCGCCCCTTGCAGGGCGGGGGCTACTCGACCCGCTACACACGGGCGGGCGAGCCTACCGACCCTTACCCGGCGGGCACGAGTGCGGTGATTTCGCTGCTGTGCGACTGCGGCCGCCTCCTCAAGCAGCGCGGGCAAAGCGGCGACAGCCACATGCAGCAGGGCATGGATGCCTATGCCGGCACGTTGGGCAGGCTGATCCGGCGGGGGGAACTGGCGGGCGGAACGCTCGATGCCTCCACGCCCGACCGCGAGGCTGCGGTGGCCGCGCTCGATGCGTGCATACTGCTGTACGAGTGTACTGGCGAGGTCGAGTACCTGTCGGACGCGCGGGTGGTCGCCTCCAACCTCTTGAGCTACACGATGGTCTACCCGATCAACACCTTTGCGCCCGACACCGACGCGGGCCGCGATGGCATCTCGACCTTCGGCGCGACCATCGTATCGCCCGAGAACCAGCACCTCGACCCGGTGCCGACCGCGCCCCGCCTGCTCATCTACGGGCTGCTCGCGGGCGACGACGTATGTACCCAGGCGGCCATCGAGTCGCTCAGGTGGACGCTGGACGGGCGCTGGGCAATCCGCGAAGACGAGGGGCTGAAGCAGTCGGAGCAACTACTGCACACGCGCTGGTATTACAACACCTTTTTCACGCGCCGGGGCGACTACCGCCGCGGTATGCCGCTTTGGGGCCGGGAGGACAGCGAACACGGCTGGCCGCAGGTCGTGCCCACGGGCGCGCTCCTCGGCTCAGGCCAGGTGATGCTCGACTGGCCCACGGCCCACGCCGCGGGGGTGGATGCCTGGCAGGTGGAGGAGTGCGCGCACGAGTCTGACGGCGCGCTGCTGGTGCGGATGGCAGGGCGCGAGCGCTCGGTGTTCGTGCGGCTGCTGCGCGTGCCGGAGGGCAGCAAGTTCCGCGTGGAGGCGGGCGGCGAATCCCTTACCATGGCAGGCGCCATGCTGGAACACGGGTGTATGCTGCCGGTGGGCGACAGGCCGGAGTCGGGCGTGACGCTGAGGCTGAGGCTGGTATGAGAGGAGACGACGCCATGAGCGAACGGGAAGCGAGCGAACAGGAGCGGGCGCAGGCGCTGGCCGCCCGCTTTCGGGAAGTGTTCGGCGATGAGCCGCAGTTCATCGCGCGGGCGCCGGGGCGCGTCAACCTGATCGGTGAGCACACCGACTACAACGGCGGCTTTGTGCTCCCCGCGGCCATCGACCGCACCATTCTGATTGCCGCCCGCGAAGCGCCGGGCGCGCGCGAGATCGACATGTACTCCCTCAACTACAAGAACCGCACCTCCTTCAACCCGGCCCGCATCGAGAAAGCAGACGACCGCGCCTCGTCGTGGAGCAACTATGTGCGCGGGGTCGCCTGGGCGCTAGGTGACACGGGCCTGCTCGACCCGGCGCGTCTGCCCGGCGCGCAATTCGCCATCGAGGGCAACGTGCCCACAGGCTCCGGCCTGAGCAGCTCGGCCGCGATCGAGGTGGCGTCTGCCCTGGCGTTCGCTCGGCTGGCGGGCGTAGAGATAGACCGCGTGGAGCTTGCCCTCGCCTGCCAGCGGGCCGAGAACAGCTTCGTTGGCGTGAAGAGCGGCATCATGGACCAGTTCATCTCGGCACTCGGCCGGCCCGACTCGGCCCTGCTGATCGACACGCGCTCGCTGGAGTACGAGATAGTGCCCCTCGGGCTGGAGGAGATGGGCTACAAGCTGGTGGTGGCCGACAGCGCGGTACCCCGATCGCTCATCACGAGCGCGTACAACGAGCGCACCCGCGAGTGCGCCGAGGCAGTACGCACGCTCTCCCCCTCGCTCGGCCTCGGCGAGGGCGCGCAGCTTCGCGATATCACGCTGGACCAGTTGCAGGCCAACCGCGAATTGCTGTCCGACACCCTCTACCGTCGCGCCCGCCACGTGATCGGCGAGAACGAGCGCACGCTCGAAGCCGCGGCCCTCATGCGCGAAGGTTTGTCTCAGGGCGATCATCTACGCCGCTTCGGCGATCTGCTCTACGCCTCGCACGCCAGCCTGCGCGACGACTACGAAGTAAGCTCGGACAAGCTCGACCTGCTGGTGGAGCTTGCCGCCAACACGCCGGGCGTGGCGGGCGCCCGCATGACCGGGGCGGGCTTCGGTGGCTGCACGGTCAACATCGTGCAGGCAAGCGCGCTGGACGACTTCGCCCGCGCGGTGGTCGCCGAGTACCGCCAGCGCACAGGTTTGGATGGCAAAATGTACGTGTGCCAGGCGGTGGAAGGCGGCTCGTACCTGGGCTGATGCGTGATGCGTGATGCGTGATGCGTCATGGGGGTAGCCCGAGCATCATGCTGTTGCCGTGCATGATCACCATCAAGCAACAGCCCCGAAGGGGCGGCAGACCTTAGCCCCCGGCGCAAGCCCGGGGAGAGCAGCCACCTGAACAAACCCCAAGCCCCGAAGGGGCGACAGAGATCTCTATGTGAGTGTGATCGCGTGGGAGCGATGCGTCGGGACAAGGCGGGCGCTCCCAGGCTCGCGCCTGGTTCGCGGTATGCCGCCCGCTTCGCGGGCCGGGGGTGAAAATGAGGCTTACCCCGGGCTTGCGCCCGGGGCTAAGTTCTATCGCCCGCTCCGCGGGCTGTCTCTCCCCGCAACTGCGCCCGCCACCCGGCACAATGCTCGCCCGGCCGAACAACGTTTGACGCGTGACGTTTGACGCCTTGCCAGCCCAAGGCGGCTACTCGTATAGGCACTTCAGCCGCCTGAGCATCTCCAGGTCGTCGCCCACGGGCGTGGAATCGAGGAACTGGTTCACCGAGCCGATCCGGGTTGCGGTCTCCAGCACCCGGTCGCCCACCACCAGCTTCTCTAGCTCCCCGGCGAAGCGGCCCGCGCCTATCACACGATAGGGCCGCTCGTAATAGCCCGACACGTTGGGGTCCAGCGGCCCGGTGATGCCGAGCCGGTTGTGCATCTGCGCGACGGTACTGTAGGCTTCGGAGAGCGAGACTTCGCGCTCTCGCCAGTCGCGCCCGGCCAGCGCCCCTTCCAGCAGGGGCACGAGCGCGCCCGCGCAATCCAGCCGGGAGAAGGCCGTGCCGAACCACTTCGAGTAGGGTGCGTACCTGCGCTCCATCAGGAAGCATAGGCGCATCAGGTAGCGCACGAGCCGGGCCGCAATCACCCGGGAGCCTAACTCGTCCCCCACGTCCCCGGCACGGGCCATGAACGCCTCTTCCTCGGCGATCAGGTTCCACTGGGCCGCCATCAGGCAGTACCAGATAGCGTCCGGGTAGTACGCGAGGCTCGCCCGCACCGCGCTCAACTCCCCCGGCTCGTCGTGGAACACCCTGCCGCCGGTGCTGCCAAGCAGCCTGTGCTCCGAGAACGTGAGCCAGCCGGCGGGCGGTATTGGAGCCCCGGGATCGTACCCCAGGTACGACTTGAAAAACGTCCCGACCGTGGTGATCTCCACCATGTGGTCCACCGGGCCGGAGGTTGTTTCCTCCAGCAACCTCACGCCCAGGCGGTCGGGAGCGCCGAAGCTTGTCGGGTAGCCCATGAAGCTGTAGGGAAGCTCACGCCGCAGGGCATCGTCTATGTCACTCCGCAGCGCGGAGTGATCCTCTTCCGCGAGGAACAGGAGCAGGCGCGGCCCCCAGTGATGGTCGGTGGAGATGGCCGTGTCGTAGCCCAGCACATCAGAGCCGGAGCCGATCAGCCCGGCGGCGTACCGCAGGCGCGGGAAGTTGCGCGCGAGGATAGGGCCGACAGCCTCTTCGTAGTAGTGCTCGCTGAGCACCAGACCTGGAACGAAATCAGGCACCGAGTACAGACCTCCCGGCAAATGTAGTGTCCTATCCTACCATACGCACGGCCGCTTATCGCCCAAAAATACGCCAAAAGCAGTACCACGGTACGCTTGACACCGGCAATACCAGGGCTTACCTTTTAACGGGCGGCGATAAAGACCTGGTAACCTTCGGCCCGCCGCCCCGGCGCGAATCTCCTATGAGACGCGCCGGTCTATGCACACCCCACCCGGCGGGCGCAGCCGGGAAACTTGAGTAGCGGCACACCGTATTAACTAATAGAGGCAACCGCGACGTCCCATTGCGAAACGACGACACGGCGACATGACGACGCGAAAGGCTTTGTGCGAATGAACCAGATCAGGCTTGGCCCCGGGGCTTCCGACTTCATCTGGGCGAGCGGCATCGAAGACACCTTCGTCCCCCAGACCCGGCCCCGGCACCGCGCGCTCGACGAATACCAGCTTGTCGGGCACTACAAACACTGGCGAGAGGACATCGCCCTCGCGTCCCACCTGGGCGTGAAGGCGCTGCGCTGGGGAATCCCCTGGTACCGCGTCGAGCCGCTGCCCGGCGAGTTCGACTGGCGCTGGACCGACGAGGTCATCCCCTACATGGTCGAGGATCTGGGCATCACGCCCATTATCGACCTCATGCACTACGGTTGCCCCTTCTGGCTGCGCCGCGAGTTCTCCAACGAGGACTACCCGCGAGCAGTGGCCGACTACGCCGCGGCTGTGGCGCAACGCTACAAACACCTGATCAAGTGGTACACGCCCTGCAACGAGCCGCTGGTCACGGCGCTGCTGTGCGGCAGGCAGGGCGCGTGGCCCCCGTACCTGCACGGCGAGCGGGGATATGTCCGCATGGTGATACAGCTAACGAAGGGTATCATCCGGACCGTCGAGGCGATCAGGGGAGTTGACCCCGAGGCGCGCATGGTGCACGTCGAGGCGGCGAGCATTACCCGCGCCGGGCACCCCGACCTCGTGCCCATGGCCGAGGACTACCGCCTCAAGGGCTTCATCTTCTTCGACCTGCTGACCGGGCGCGTCAATCCCGAGCACCCGCTGTACGGCTGGCTGGTAGACAACGGCGCTCGCCCCCGCGACATCGAGAAGATCACCGCGCACCCGGTGCCCGTGGACGTAATGGGCCTCAACTTCTACCCTCAGTGGTCCACCCAGGAGCTGTATTACGACGAGGACGGTAAGGTCGGCTCGCGCAGCACCGAACACGACGGCTCGGGCTTCGGCGACATGGTGGAGGACTTCTACCGGCGCTACGGCGCGCCCATCGTGATCACCGAGACGAGCGCGAAGGACAACGACGAGGTGCGCTCGGCGTGGCTGCGGGCCTCGCTGGGCATGATAAAGCAACTGCGAGCGAAGGGCGTGCCGGTGCTGGGCTACACCTGGTTCCCCATGTTCACCATGGTGGACTGGCGGTACCGATGGGAGCGCGGCCCGCTGGAGAAGTACCTGCTTGACCTCGGCGTGTACCAGCTTGACGGCAAAGGCGGCAACCGCTGGCGTACCCTCCCCCTGGCCGACGAGATGCGCGACTACATCCGGCACCCCGAAGAGGCAATCGGCAAGCTGGCGGTGGGCTAAAGCTGATCATTTCGGCCAACAACGAGGACGAGGGCGGTTAGCTGCCCACGTCCTCTTTATTTTGCTTGACCCCCGCGCCCTACGGCCCGTCGTCCTCGACCCTGACGGGAGATGTGCGCGCTCGGCCGCGGCGGATCACCGCCACGCCCGCAAACCCCACCACGAAGCACAACAGCAGCGACAACCCTAGCAGGCGGGGCGCTGCAAGCTCGAGCGCGGTGGGTACCCGCTCGCGTGCGTGCATCGCACCCGCGATGTACGCGCCGTAGGCTACGACGGTGGGCGACGGACGGGGCGCGATAACCCCGGCCTGGGGGGCTGACGTGCGCGTGGCGCGAGGGGTAGAGGTTGCCGTCGGCGTAACGGTCGGGGTCATGGTCACGGTGGGCGTGTCGGTCGGCGTGCCGGTGACGGTGGCGGTGGGCGTGCGGGTGGGGCGCGGCTCGGGCGGGTAGGTGCCCATCACTTCGAGGGCATTCTGCGCCCTCATGCAGCTCCACGGGTAGGCGATCTCTTTG
>DASTEB010000421.1:0-9412 GCA_035710025.1 Chloroflexia bacterium | reverse complement strand
ACATTCCGGGCGCGAGGGACGGGTTTCTGTTCGGCCTGCAACTTGGCGTGCTGGTATGGGGCGCCGAGGTGCTCGGGCTGGCGTCGGTCACGACCGCCGACCCGCTGCTGCTTGCGGGCTGGTTCGCCGGGCAGTCGGTGGAGATGGGGGTAGCGGGGGCGGTAGCGGGCATGGCGCTTGCCGGCGCGAGACTGTCGCGGTTGTTTGTGCTCGCGCTGCTGGCCGCGCTGGGTCTCGCGGTGATCACGGTTGTGATGCAAAGCCTGGGCTTCGCCCCGGCGGTACGCATCCAGGGATAGGAGCGGTTAGACGAGGAGGTAGCTTTGGCCAAGAAGTTCTTCATCGACCCACAACGCTGCATCGGCTGCCGCGCCTGCATGGCTGCATGCCAGGAGTGCGACACCCACCGTGGTGTGTCCATGATCTACATCGACACGCTCGATACCTTCTGGTCGCCCCAGACCAGCCCCACCGTGTGTATGCACTGCGTCAACCCGCCGTGCGCCAACGTCTGCCCGGCCGACGCGATCAAGTCGGACGAGCGGGGGGTGGTCATGTCGGCCCTGCCCGACAGGTGTATCTACTGCCGCAACTGCCTGTACGCCTGCCCCTTCGGCATCCCCAAGTACCAGGCACAGTCGGCCCTTATGATCAAGTGCGACCAGTGCTACGACCGCTCCAGCGTGGGCCTCAAGCCGTGGTGCGCCCAGGTGTGCCCCACGCGGGCGCTCGACTACGGCGAGTATGACGAGATTATCAAGGAGCACCCCGGCCGGGCCGTGAACCAGTGGCGGTTCGGCGACCAGGTGCTCGAAACGAACGTGTACGTGTTTGCCCCGCCCGAGGCGCAGCGCTTCGACATCAAGGGCGAGTACAACTACCAGCAGCAGGCGGGCTACGACTCCAACGCGGGCCTCGCGGGCGGCCTGCAGGAGATCCACGGCGAGAGCGACGCGGACGTGTGGGCCGGCTGGGAGGAAAGGGACTGGACCGGCTGGAGCGCCCTGGAGGAAGAAACGCAGGGGCGCTAGGAGCCGCACCGCACTGTAGCCCGTTGCAAGGAGAACGACGAATGGCCGACACAACCGCCGACAGAGCACTCGGCGCACCGCCGAAAGACGGCGACCCGTTGTGGCAGCAAGACTTCCCGATCAACCGCGAGGACGAGCTGAACAACAGCCGCAGGCAGTTCCTCAAGTTCCTGGGGCTGACCTCGCTCGCCTTCTTCACGGGCACGCTCGGCGTGGCCCTCAAGGCCGTGTACGAGCAGGGGCGCACCGGCTCGCTGCCCGAAAAGCGCGTGGCCTCGGTGTCGGACGTGCCCGAGGGCACCTCGCTCAACTTCGAGTACCCCGAGAAGGGCTACGCAGCCCTGCTGGTACACCTGCCGGGCGGGCAGTTCGTGGCCTACGAGCAGCGCTGCACCCACCTGCTGTGCCCCGTGCTGTACGAGCACGAGCGCGGGCGGCTGTTATGCCCCTGCCACGAGGGAGTATTCGACCCGGCCACGGGCGAGCGCAGGGCAGGGCCGCCGCCCCGTCCGCTGAACAAGATCCACCTTGAAGTGCGCGGCAATGACATCTTCGCCGTGGGGAGGGGGTCCTGATGCTGCAACGCGAACCGCGCCTGCCGCACGTCGCCATGCGGTGGCTCATCCTGGCTCTACTCTTGATCAACGGCGTGCAGCTTGTGCTGCTCCAGGGCGTGATCAACGCGACCCTCTCGCTCGATTTCAGCAGCACGTGGCTGTTCGTGGGCGTTTCGTTCGGGCTGATGCTGCTTGCCGGGGCCATCATCGGGTATGCGTTCCTGCGCAGCCGCCAGCTACGGCAGGAGCGCGAGGCACGCGAAGCCGCGGCAGAGCAGACCCGGCGCGACCGCACCACCTAGACCTAGACCGCTAGCCGCCACAGGCACGCAGACACGGAGGAAACGTGGGAGACTCGGACAAGACACTTTCGCCCCCATCGGCCTACAACCTCGACGCGACCGAGTGGGAGGTGCTGTACCTGCTATACGACGCGCTCGACCAGCTTCGCAAGATGACGATGAGCTTCAGCGAGCTGCGCTACCTGGCGGTGGAGCACACCGAGGCGCAGGTTCGCCAGGCGGTGGAGAGCCTGCTCAAGAGGCGAGGAGAGGGCGAGTTCGCGGGCCTGCCGCTGATACTGCAGGTGCCCAACCTGGCGAACCTGCCCATCTACCGCATCAGCCCGGCAGGCCGCGACATCGTGAAGGGGCAGCGGACCATGGCGGGCCAGAACACGCCCGTAGCGCGGCAGGCGGTACGGTAATGCACAGCCGGCGCGGCAGCCGGGCCCGAAGAACGCTCCTCGCAGAGAAATCCTAACGACAGGGGCATTGGAGAAGAAGTGGCGCATAACTTCTTCTCCAGCCTCTACACGCCCCTAACTTCCCCAACTTGCAGCCGTGCCAGGGATGGGCAGACCTCGACGGAAAGGGCGAGTGGACACGTGAGAAGCGGTTAGCGCACCTGGAGGATCTGGCTGTGCCACCGCACGCCCTGGTGGACAGCGGCTGCGGCTACCACGCCTGCTGGATACTCGACAAGCCCACCGAGGACAAGAAGCGCGCGCAGTGGATGCAGAAGGCAGAGGGACACGCCGAGATGCGTACCACGCTAGAGCATTGCAGCATCTTCGCCCAGTATACTGCTCACGGTGTTCAGCAACTCTGTTACTTCGAATGGTTTCTTGAGGAATGCTACGTGCTTGCAACCATCTAGAGCAATAGAGCCGTAGCCGCCGCTCATCAGCATAACCGGTATAGACCTGTGCTGAAGGTGTGCCTGGAGCCTTTTACAAAGCTCTCTGCCGTCCATGCCGGGCATCATAATGTCTGACAGTATCAGGTCGGGGCGAGTTGTCTCAAGGGTAGCAAGCGCTTCCTTCCCGTTTGAGGCAGTGATTATTCGGTAGCCTGCGTACTCCAGTAAAGCGACTACCAGTACTTGGATCTGCTGTTCATCTTCAACAACCAGTATAACCTGCATCTAGATGTATACTCCCTACTTTGGTTGGGCAAGGACACCTTCTGCAGGACTTCTTCCTGGCTCTTGTTCTGACCTTGACTGCGACACTGATACTGCCCCTCTACTGACCTTCTGTACCGCAATCCACGCTTACTCACACTGACCCTGAGTCCTGAGTACGGTGGATTATGCCCGAGGTGCACAGTGTCAAGCTTGTTTGGGTTGGAGCTATTCAGATACCTTACGCAATGTGCGTGCCACACCAGTGAGTATCGCCTCCACAGTCTCGAGCTTATCACCCACTTCAATACCCTGGTCGGTTACCTTGAACTCCCGGATAACCCCCTCGTGGGCTGTGCGCCGGGTTTTGAGTATCGAGACGATGCGGCGGAGTTCTGACTTTATCTCAACATAGCGCAGGAATACGATGTTCTCGACCCTGGCTGATACCCCCTCTATCGGTATGTCAGCGCTCGGTCCGAATATGGAGCTTAGCTCCACCGCTGATAACATTGTGACCCCCAGTCCGCGCAGCTCGCCCATCAGGGCTGTGAAGAACAGCGGTATACGCTCGGTCTGTATATTGACATCATCCAGGTCATCCAGGCCGTCAATGAACAGGCGCTGCACTTTGCCTTCGCGCACGGCTGTAAGGAGGTTATGAGCGAGCAGGTCCAACGACTCTTCCAGGGTGGGTTGCCAAAGCACCTGTATCAGGCCACGCTCTACAAGAGCGCTGAGGCCAAGACCTATCTGGTCGCCTGCGTCGATGGAGAGTGCGGGTGGTTCGTTGAGCGCGAAGTAGAGACCCTGCTGCCCCCGCCGTGCGCCTTCCGCGAGAAAGGAGAGGCCAAGCAAGGTTTTGCCGCTACCTGAAGGACCAAGCAACACAGTGGATGAGCCACTGAGCACGCCACCCTGGAGCATGTCGTCCAGCTTCTCTACTCCTAATGCCAGGCGCGCTCGGTCAGGCCTGGCGGAGCCACTCGCCTTTACGCTACTGGCAAGCACTGCTTCGACGCGGGGGTAAACCTGCACGCCATCGGCTGTAATCTCTAGAGTGTGCACGCCCCCAAGGAAGGCGGAGCCTCTGAGCTTTTGGATGTGTATATCCCGGCTTTGCCGCAACCCCACCAACTTGTTGCTCAGATGTATGATGCCGTCCACTGTGGTCTGCCCGACGATATGGTCGGTGCCGTACTTGGGGACATCCGTTGAGCTCAGCATCAGTACAGTGCAGCCGTAAGCATCGGCAAAGGACTGTAGCCGGCGGACAAACTCCTTGAACTCTACTTCAGACGAAGAGAAAGTCTCTGCGGTCACGGTGCCGTCTATTATCAACAAGGTAGCGCGATTATCGCGAACAGCACCCTGCAAGAGCTTGAGCAGTCCCTCTATGCCCTCCTTCTGCACAGCGCCATAGCCGCTGATATAGTAGAGTGAGTCGCCTATGGGCTCGGTGCTGAAGAAAGTCAGGGAACTGAGGTGGGAGAACATGCGAGCGTGCGTCTCGGAGAGGATACTCACGAATACAACACGACCGCCCGAGGCTACATGATTGAACGCCATCTGATTGCTGAGTATAGTCTTGCCCGTGCCAGGCTGCCCCGAGATGAAGTAGATGCCGCCCTGTAAGAAGCCGCCGTTCAAAATGGTATCCAACCCTGCTATGCCGGTGGGCACGCGTGAGAGCGGTTGAATCGGCCGGCTCTGCTCAGGAGCCCCCGCTTGCTCAGGTTGCTCGTGAAGAGGTTGACTATCGCTGTGTGAATCACCGGCACCATGAGGATCATTCATAGACGTGTGTCTCCTGCATGGAATGAGCTATTGGAAGCATCAAGACTTATAGCCATCTGGCGTACGAACCGCAGCAGGTGGTATATGCTCCAGGCTCGTCGTAGCACAGCCCTGGTGGGAGTGACCCCGGAGAACACCTGGGAGCGCGGTGATATTGAGGCTGATAAAGCGAACCGCTAATGCTTGACCTATTATGTATTATACGTCACGTAGTAAAGAGTGCCGGATGTGCCCCACCTGGCAGCCCTGAACAGGCAGTCGGGCCGCCCGGCGTGCAGCCTGTAGAACGCCCCTCGCAGGGAAATCGTAACGTTAGGGGCATTGCAGAAGAAGTGAGTAATGACTTCTTCTCCAGCCCATTACACCCCGTAACTGTCCTAACTGTCCCCTTATCCCAACTTGCAGACGTGCCAGGGAAGGGCAGACCTCGACTGCAAGGGCGAGTGGACCCCGAGAACTGCGGCCGGCGCAGCAGAACGCCGGGCGGTGTTGGCCGGTGGGCAGCGGCCACGGCTACCACGCCTGCACCACGCCTCCAGGGTGAGGACGTTAGGTTGTAACGATGTTACAGGCGTATATGGCCTGGAGAAGAAGTTAGTAAGACTGTACTTATGTCCTTAAATAAGAGTGATTCTTCTTCTTCTTCTGCAGGCCACCATGCCCCTAACATTCCGTAACATGCCTATGAAAGGCATGTTGCTGATGTCAGACAGGCTCTTGGACGCGTTTGCCCTGGAGGCGTATTAGCTCGCAATCTGAAGGTGAGGACCGGCGGGCTTGCGCCTACCCGTGTTTGCGACCGCTTGCCATGAAGAAAGTAACGGCAACGAAGAAGAGCCCATCTTCGGACGCACTCTCCAGGCCGGTAAGCCAACGCTCAGCCTCCTCCTGTTTGATGAGCCCGAGGTCAGCTGCCCTCTCGGCGTACTGCTGCAAGCCCATGCCCGCCTTAGCCCTGGTGTAGTCCGTGCCGGTGAGTACCGCAGGTTCGATCTTCACCTCAAGCAAGCCCGCCTCCTTGAATAGCCTGTAGAGCTGGCGCCCTATCCAACCGGTGCGTATGTCATCAGCCCGGCAGTTGGCTATCTCGCGGGTGACTTCCCGGTAGGGTGAGTCGATGAGTGCTGTTGCCCAATCCGGGTCGAAAACGACCACGCGTGCGCCTGGCTTCGCAACGCGAACCATCTCGGCCAGCGCCCTAAATGGCTCGTCAAGATGCTGCAAGACGCGGTCGGCGCGAACGCCGGAGAAAGACGCCTCCTCAAAGGGGAGTTCTGTGGCATCAGCCTGGTGGAACTCGATGGGAAGCCCTGAGCCCTGGGACCGCTGGATTGCTTCGGTTATCATCGTTTCGCTGTTATCAACGCCGACCACCTTACCGCCGCTGCCGACCATTTCTGCCATGGCCCTTACGTCGTCGCCCGTACCGCAGCCGACATCAAGAATACGGCTGCCCTCCCGGATCTCGAGCAGCTCGTATGTGCGGCGCTTGGCGGCCTGGAAGAAGTCCAGGCTGGAAGCACGGTCCAGGTACGTAATGAATGCTGATGCCTCAGCCGACGCGTCGACCTTGCCAAAGTGGTCCAGCCTTGACTTCTCCATTGAATTACCTCCACAGGTAACCTGCAATTCAGGCGTTGTTGCGCCACCACGAATCCTGCATCGCTCCGGTGTATGGCAACAGGAGTTCCCTTCGGCCGCTACGACGTGGATCTGTGGGCGGTATGCGAGTGTGGGATCAGGCTTTCCGTTGAGAGCTCTGAGGGCTGAGTATAGCACATACTCATGCGTTGCTCGGAACTATCTCAAGTGAAGTTTGAAAAGCAGCCGTTCAATCTATTGGCGTCATTGATATGGGCGGAATGCACTCGGCCGCTAGCCTCTCCAGCAAGGCGACCGGGTACTCGAGCCCCGGCAGCGCCCCTATTTCCTTACGCAGCCGTTCCGCATTCCGGCGATACCGTGCGTTTCCCAACACCTCGTGGTATGGCTTCGCTCACGTCCGCACCACGCCTGCAGAGTGGGGAACGTTACGATGTTACGATGTTACGGTGGGTGTGTGCTGAAGAAGAAGAAGTCAAGTACCCCTTAATGAAGAGTGATTCTTCTACTGCAGGCCACCATGATCCCCAACATTCTCCGCGCGGGCGTGAAAGTCAGGGGATGGGGCAAGAGTGGGCACAGCGGGGCAGGGGCAGTGTGCTGCAGAAGAAGAAGTTGAATACCCCCTTAAATAAGAGTGATTCTTCTTCTTCTTCTACAGGCCACCATGCCCCCAACATGCCTCTGCAGGCACGCCCGCCTGCGCGGCCTAATCCAACCCGGCCACGAACTCGCGCACGGCGCGCATGAAGTCCTCGGGGCACTCCTCGTGCGGCAGGTGCCCGCAGTCGGGCACGACCACGAGCGTGGCGTTGGGTAGCTCGCCCGCCAGGCGGACGCTCTGGGCGGTCGGGACGATGCGGTCGTCGTCCCCTGTGATCACCAGCACAGGCATCTTCAACTCGCCCAGCCGCTCGGGCAGGCGCGACTCCTGGCTGGCGAGGGTGAACTCCCACAGGGCGCGGTCCCAGTCGTGTGCTTTGAGCGGCTTGCGGTAGCCCTCGATGATGCCGGGCGTTATCTTGCCGGGGTCGTGCCAGGCCGTGCGGATTATGTCCTCGCCCCTGCTCTGGATGCTTCGCACGAGCAGCGGGCCGATGCGCCGGGCCTGCGGCGAGCCGAGCAGAGGCTTGATCCACCCGGGCGCGCCGCCGCCCGCGTACACCGCAGGATCCACCAGGATGAGCGCACGCACGCGCTCGGGGTAGCGCAGGGCCGTCAGCATGGCGATTGTGCCCCCGGCCGAGTGGCCTACCAGGATGCCGCGCCCAGTGCCTATGTGGTCGAGCATGGCGGCGGTTATCTCTACCTGGTTGTCGGGGCTGTACGGGTTAGGGCCGTCCCACTCCAGAGGCCGCTCCGTCAGGCCGAAGGCGGGACGGTCGAACGCCAGCACGCTGCCCAGAGCGCCCAGCGGCTCCATGACTCTGTGCCAGGAGAACAGGCTGGCGCCGAAGCCGTGCAGCAGCACGAAGGCGGACGGGCCGGAGCCTGCGGTCTTGTAGTGCACCTTGACCCCGCCGGCCTCCGCGAACCGGCTGTCGGGGTCGGCCAGGTCCTCCGGGGGCACGGTCCCCTCGAGGGGCGGCACCGGCACGAGGAACGGGCCGATGAGCACGAGCAACAGCGCCGCCAGCATTACGATCAGCAGCGCGCGGCGCAGGCGTTTCATACAGGTGTTACGGTGCAGTCAGCCGTGAGGATTGGCGGTGACCTACCTCTCGCCGCGGGGCCGTATGCTGAACCAGTTCCACACGTCCTCGGCGTCCTCCGGCGTCCAGCCGTAACTCTCCCTCAGGCGCTCCCACCCTTCGGCGTCCTGCTGGTCGAATTGCCGATCCAGTTCCTCTATCTGCGTGTCGGTCGCGTTGTTCAGCACTGCGGGCCGGGTCGGGTTGGTAGCTTCATCCATAGTCGTCCTCCATTAACTGGGTGTATAGCATCCGGTAGTGCCTGATATCAACATACATGCCATCCAATGGCACGGCCCGTGCCCTCATACCCGGTTGGCTCGTTCGGCCGATATAGGCGACAATATACGGCAGACTACATTCATAAACCAGACACATGAGAACCCAGCATTTGGACAGGGTAACGACAGCCTCGCTCGAGCCGTTCGTGGTCGAGACGCAGTACCGCGAGCGCGTATGGGGAGGCTCCAACCTGCGCTCGGCGGCCGAGGGCCGGGCGCCCATCGGCGAGGCGTGGATGGTGTACGAGGAGAACACGGTCGCTTCGGGCCGCCACGAGGGCCGCACGCTGGCCGACCTCGCCGCCGAGTACGGCGCGGACCTGCTCGGCACGAAGCCGCTGGAGCGCACCGGCACGCGCTTCCCTTTGCTGATCAAGCTGCTCGACTGCAACGACTGGCTGTCCATACAGGTACACCCTGACGACGCGCAGGCAGTCGAGCTTGAGGGCGAGGGGCAGTTCGGCAAGACCGAGGCGTGGCACATCATCCAGGCGGCCCCCGGCGGGCAGATCATCTCAGGCCTCAAGCCCGGCACCACCCCCGGCGAGATGGCACGCGCCATGCGCGACGGCACCATCGCGGACCTCGCGGATTACATGCCCCTCGAGCGGGGCGACACCGTGCTGGTCAAAGCCCGCACCGTACACGCGCTCGGCCCGGGCCTGTTCGTGTACGAGGTGCAGCAGACCTCGGATATCACCTACCGCGTGTACGACTGGGACAGGCCGCAGGCGGCGGGGCGCGCTCTCCACATTGAGCAGTCGGTGCGCGTGTCTGACCCCACGGCGCAGTGCGAGCGCGTGCCCGCACAGGTCGGAGCGGGCGACGGAGTGCGCCGGTTGGTGTCGTCCGCTTACTTCGACCTCGCGCTGGCCGAGTCGAGCGGAGCCCCGCTGGAGTTGGACACACGCGGCGAGTCGTTCCACGCGGTAACTGTGATCGAAGGCGAGTGCCGCATCGAGAGCGCGGGCGAAGCGCACACGCTGGCCCTGTACGATACGGCGGTGATACCGGCGTCGTGCGGGCGGTACAGCATCGTGCCGGTGGGC
>DASTEB010000420.1:0-10454 GCA_035710025.1 Chloroflexia bacterium | reverse complement strand
CCCCATACTTCGGCACCTCCCTTTTCATATGGGCCAACCTCATCGGCCTCGTGATGATCTACCTCGCCCTGGGCTACTGGCTCGGCGGCAGGCTGGCCGACCGCTATCCGCGCCACGCGGTGCTGTACGGCATTACCGCCGCCGCGGGGCTCGCGGTTGGCCTGATACCGGTGCTCTCCCGGCCCATCCTCACTCTCTCGCTTACCGGCTTCGACACTTACTCGGTCGGCATCTTCTCCGGCTCGCTCATCGGCGTGATCATCCTCTTCTCCGTCCCGCTGATCCTGCTCGGGTTCGTGTCGCCCTTCGCCATACGCCTGCGCTCGCTCGACGTGAGCCGCGCTGGAGGCACAGCGGGCGGCGTGTCGGCCCTGTCCACGCTGGGCAGCATCCTCGGCACCTTCATCCCGGTGTTCATCCTCATCCCGCGCATCGGCACCGCGGCCACTCTCTACACCGCCGCCGTGCTGCTGCTCGTCTTCTCGATCTTCGGCCTGCTGGCGCAGGGGAGCGTGCGGCCCGCCGTCGTGTACGGCGCGATGCTGGCGGCGGTGGTCGCGCTGGCGCTGTTCGCCCCCCGCGGCCTGGTGCGCGAGCCTGCCCCCGGCAAGGAATTGCTGTACGAGCGCGAGTCGCCCTACAACTACATCCAGGTGGTGCGCCAGGGCACGCGCGTATCGCTCGTGCTGAACGAGGGCCACGCCACCCACTCGGTGTACGACCCCAATGCCCTGCTCACGGGCGGGCCGTGGGACTACTGGCTCATCGCCCCTTACTTCAGCAAGGACTTCTCGCCCGGCGATCTCGAGAGCATGGCCATGATCGGTTCGGCGGCGGGCACCGCTGCCCACCAGTACTCGGTGGTGTACCCTGACGTACACGTGGACAGCGTCGAGATCGACGGTGACATCGTGGAGGCGGGCAAGCGCTTCTTCGCGCTGGGCAGCCTCACGAACAACACCAACTACGTGCAGGACGGCCGCACCTTCCTCAAGACCGACGGCCGCGACAAGAAGTGGACCGTGGTCGGCATCGACGCCTACCACCAGCCCTACATTCCCTTCCACCTGACCACCAGAGAGTTCTTCCAGGAAGTCAGCGATCACCTTACCGAGGACGGTGCCGCCATGATCAACGCCGGGCGCACCTCGACCGACCTTCGCCTGGTCGACGCCCTCGCCAACACCATGCTGCAGGTGTTCCCCAACGTGTACGTGATCGACACGCCCTCGCGGTCCAACAGCATGGTGATCGGCACGAAGGGCCCTACCCGCGTCGAGAACTTCGCCGAGAACGCCGCCCGCGTCACCGACCCCGTGCTCAAGCAGGTGTTCGCCGCGGCCCTCGATCGCGGCAACATCCGCGAGGTCAAGCCCAACCCCGGAGTGATCGTGTTCACCGACGACCGCGCCCCGGTCGAAGAGGTTATCAACCAGATGATCCTGGGCGTCGTGAGCGGCGCGGCCGAGTAGCGAGCCGCACCCTTGCGCCAGTCAGACACCAACGTCTACAGGAGGGCCGGATGAACATCAAGCTGAAGCGCGTGGTGCGCACCCCCCAGTCGGAAGAGATCGCCATCTTCGACACCGACACCCGCGACGCCAACGAGGCGGCGGTCAACATCGGCAAACTGGAGGTACATTACCTGGAGGACCAGGTGGTCGGCACGCTGCTGCTGTGGCAGGAATTCACCAAAGGCTTCGCCGTGAACTACCCGCCCGGCTCCGACATCACCATGGACGACGTGATCGACCAGATACTGTCCGAGGTCACCGAGCCGCTCGGCGTGGCGGGCGAGTACGGCATCGAGGTGTACTACCCCACGGTCAGCAACCAGGGCTTCGTGAGCAACTACGCAGCGGCCGACGACACGGGCGGCAGCGAGCTTGATGAGTACGCCGAGTCCGAGGGCGCGGAATACGAGGAGGAAGAAGAGCTCGTCGAAGGCGAGCCGCGCGATGACGAGTTTTACCGCAGGCTACGCGAACGCACATAGGCCGGCACCACCCGGCCTGTACGAGCACGGAGGCGTGCTTCGAGTGCGCGCGCTCGACCGCTTCCCCGAATTGCTGCACGCCGTGACCACCCGCCGCGCGCCGGACGGCGCCGACTGGAACCTCAGCGCGCGCCGCGGCACGCCCGAGCACCCAGCCGATCCCGCTGTGGCCCTCGCCAACCGCGAGAAACTGGCCGCGCTGCTGGGCGTGCCCCTCGACCGCATGGCAGGTGTGAGACAGGTCCACGGTAACACCGTCGTGCCGATTTCACACGACCACGCGGGCGCCGGGATGCGCCCCGACACCCCGCCCATCGAGGACGCCGACGGCATGGTCACCGACACGCCCGGCCTGTATATGCTCGCGCTGTCGGCCGATTGCCCGCCCGTGTTCCTGTACGACCCCGCGCTGCGGGTCGCGGGCCTGGTGCATTCGGGCTGGAAGGGCACCGTGGGCCGCATCGCCGCGAACGGCGTGCGCGTCATGCGCGACGAGTTCGGCTCAGACCCTTCGCGCATCGTGGCCGCGGTTGGCCCCGGCATCGGCTCGTGCTGCTACGCCGTGGGCGACAACGTCATCGAGGCGGCAGAAGCGTCCTTCCCAGGCGCGTGGGACGGCCCCGCTCCTCTGCTCGAGCGGCGCGACGGGCAGGTCTACTTCAGCCTGCGTGAGGGTGTGCGCCGCGCCCTGCACGACGCCGGGCTTGGGCCCGACAACGTCGCCGCCGACGACGTATGCACCGCCCACAGGCGCGACCTGTTCTACTCGCACCGGGGCGAGGCCGGACGCTGCGGCCTGTTCGGCGCCGTGTTCGGGCTGCGCGGCTAGGTGGACCGGGTGGACGTGAGCACCGGCGCTGCCGTGGCCGCCAACCTCGAGCGCGTGAGCGAGCGCATAGCCCGCGCCGCAGAGCGCTCCGGCCGCCTCCCCTCCGACGTGATCCTCGTCGCCGTGACCAAGACGGTTGCGACCGAGCGTATCCTCGAAGCAATCGCCGCGGGCGTCACCCACTTCGGCGAGAACCGCGTGCAGGAGGCCGAGGCCAAGTACGGCCCCGGCGGCATCCCTCGTGAGGGGCTGACCCTGCACATGATCGGCACGCTCCAGCGCAACAAGGCCCGCCGCGCAGCCGCCCTGTTCGACTGGGTGCAGTCGGTCGACCGCCCCGAGATCGCCCGCGCACTCGACTCCGCCGCCGCGAAGCCCCTGCCGGTGCTGCTCGAAGTGAACCTCACGGGCGAGCCGAGCAAGTCGGGCGTAGCCCCCGGCGATCTACCCGCGCTGGCCGGTGCCGTGACCGCGTGCGCGCGCCTGCGGCCCGTGGGCCTGATGACCATCGCCCGGCTCGACGCGCCCGAGGCCGAACTGCGCCGCACGTTCGCGGGCCTGCGTGACCTGCTTGAGAAGCTGCGCTCCACGCATCCCGGCGACTGGCGTCACCTCAGCATGGGCATGAGCGACGACTACGAGATCGCCATCGAGGAGGGCGCGAACATCGTCCGCCTGGGCCGAGCCATCTTCGGCGAGAGGCCGCCCGCTCGATAGTGGGCACGCGTCTGGCTACAGAGAACGTATAACTAGAAGATACACCGACGATATGACGTTTTGCCTGATGGACAACCTGCTGCACGAAATGGACCGCTTTCTCGACCGCCTGACCGGCGCGGCCGCCGAGTCGGGCTACCGCCTGTACCTGGTGGGCGGCAGCGTGCGCGACCAGATCATGGGCCGCCCGGTACACGACTTCGACCTCGCTACCTCCGCGCCCGTCTCGGCCATCAAGCAGATGCTTGAGGCCGCCCGGCCCGACAGCATCTACACGCTGGGCGAAAAGTTCGGCACCATCGGCGCGGTCGTGGACGGCGTCACGGTCGAGGTGACCACCTTCCGCTCGCAGGAGGGCGTGCCCCCCGACGACGAAATCGCCGCGCTGCACGCCGACCTCGCGCACCGCGACTTCACGGTCAACGCCATAGCCCGCGACATGCGCTCGGGCGAACTGCACGACCCCTTCGACGGGCAACTTGACATAAAGCACAAGCTCGTCCGCGCCGTTGGCCGCGCCGAGGACCGCTTCACCGAGGACCCGCTGCGAATGCTTCGCGCCGTGCGCATCGCCGCCGAGCTCGAGTTCTTCCTCGACCGCGATACGAAGAAGGCGATCCGCCATCTAGCGCACCTGCTGGAAGGGGTGGCCTGGGAGCGCATCGGCGACGAGCTTGACCGAATGCTGGTCGCCCCCGTGCCGAGCGAGGCGGTCAACGGCCTCGACTCGCTGGGCCTGCTGGAGCACACCATCCCCGAATTGCTGCAGATGCACGAGATGGAGCGCGGCCCCCACCACTACAAAGAGGTGTACCCTCACACGATGAAGGTGCTCGACCGCACCGCGCCCGACCTGGTGCTGCGCTGGGCGGCCCTGCTTCACGACGTGGCCAAGCCCGCCACCTACTCCATCACCGACGGCGAGGTCCACTTCTTCGGGCACGAGAAGCTTGGCGCGCGCATGGCCCGCGACATCCTCACGCGCCTGCGCCGCCCCGCCGACCTGATCGAGCAGGTGGTGCAGCTTGTGGCCGAGCACCTGCGCATCGGCGTGTACGACGAAAGCTGGACCGACGGGGCGGTGCGCCGCTTCCTGCGCGAGACGGCACCGATCACCGACCGCCTGTTCGCCCTGTCTCGGGCAGACATCACCTCGCAGCGCCCACAGCGCGTGGCCGCGGCCCTGGCCCGCGTGGACGCGCTGGCCCGCAGGTGCGACGAGATCCGCGCGCAGGAGGACGTCGAGAAGCTGCACAGCCCAATCGATGGGCACGACCTGATGCGTATATTTGATGGGCAGCCCGGCCGTTGGATAGGCGAGGTAAAGGACTACCTGCTCGGCCTGGTGCTCGAAGGGCAGCTATCGCAGGACGACCCCGTGGAGGGCGAGCGTCTGGCCCGCGAGTACGTGGCTGCACACCCCGAACTTGGCGTCGCCCCGCGCGACTGACGCCCCGAAACGAGACCTTATGCAACGCAACCTGATCCTTCGCACCGCAATCGTCGGCTTCGCTACAGGAATCCGCTCGATGGCGGGCGTGGCGATCCTCGCCGCCCGAGCCTACAGCAACCCACGCGGCTTCAAGGGCACGCGCTTTGGCTGGCTGGCCTACCGCCCGGTGGCCGCGCTGTTCGGCCTGATGGCCGCGGGCGAGGTCGTGGTCGACAAGCTGCCCATCCTGCCCGCCAGGACTGCCCCCGGCCCCCTGTACGGCCGCATCCAGTTCAGCGCGCTGGCAGGCTCGGCCCTCTTCACCGAGGCCGACGCCCCCGCGTGGCAGGGCGCGCTGCTGGGGGCCGTGTCCTCCGTCGCGGGCGCCTTCGCCGGGTACAATTACCGCACCCGCGTCGCCCGCGCGCTCAACGTGCCCGACCTTCCCGTTGCCCTGGTAGAAGACGCGGCGACCGCCGCACTCGGGGTCGCCGCGCTCAAGACCTACGATTAGCCTCCCTACCTGCGCAGGGGCGGATCGCAGCCGGGGAAGAAGGTGTTAGCCACGATCTTGGAGGTTTGTCCCCTGGTCAGCGGGTTGCCCGGGCGGAAGTACGGCCGGTTGCCCGGCGGCACGCACGGCTCGTTCGGCCCGCCGCAGGGGTAGCCGCTCATTACGTCGGGCCTGTTGAGCAGCAGCCGCTCCACGAACAGCCAGAACGTGTGCGTGGGCGGGATGTCCTCGAACGTCTGTGTGGTAGGTGGGATCGTGTCATCAAACCCCGCCGCGTTACTGACAATCTTGGTCAGTTGCCCTCGCGTCGCGCCGCTACTAGGGCGGAAGTAGGGCCTGTTCTGGCCGTCGCACGGCTCGTTGGGATCGATGCCGCACACGTAGCCCGCCATGACCTCTCGGTCTGCAAGGCGTTCCACCCATACCCAGAACGTCGAGCCGTACGGCACGTCGGTAAAGGTCCAGGTGCTAGGCGGCACTTTCTCATCAAAGCCCGCACTCTCCGACACGATCTTGGCCAGCTGGCCGCGAGTGACGTAGGCGTTAGGGCGGAAGTAGGGGTCGTCGTTGGGGTTACACGGTTCACCTGTGCCGCCGCAGGGGTAGCCGGAGATGATGCCCTGGCAGGCCAGGCAGCGCACGAACGGGTAGAACGTGTTGGTGGGCGGCACGTCGGCGAACTCCAGCGTGCAGGCTGTTGGCGTGGGAGAGGGTGCGACCGGTGTCGAGGTCGCGGTAGCGGTGGCGGGCGGGATGCCCGTGGGCGTAGCTGTGGACGTTACCCCGGGCGTCGACGTCTGGCAGGGCACGCCCTTGAGCCAGCGCGCCGCGTTCACAATCAGCGTGCCCCAGTCTCCGCTCCAGCCCTCCTCCGGGAAGCCCAGGTAGGCGTTGAGGCCCACAGCCGTGTTCCCGTTGGTGGTCTTGTGCGCGACTAACGGCCAGCCGTCGGCCCATAGCGCTTCCTGGGAAGACCCTGCCGTGAGAGTCGCCTGGGTGCGGAAGAACGCCGTCAACTGGTCCACGCCCTGCATCAGCGGGTGTGTCGCGGTGTACACCCCCAGATTGCTGGTGGAGTTGTTGGAGGGCGCCGGGGAGTTGAACATCGTGTACCCGCCCGTCATCCAGCGCCCCTCCATGCCGTAAGGAGGGCCCCACCAGTTGGCGTTGGTGGCCACGACCACGCCCCCCGCGTCCTGGTAGTCGGCGATCACGTTCCCCAGGGCTACAGGGTCGTCATACTCCGTGTTGGAGTACACCACCACCTCATCGTATGGAAGCAGCTGTTGCAGCGTGGGCGTCGAGAACCGAGCGTTGATGGCCACGACAAGCCCGGAGTCGGGGTCGGCAGCGATCTGGGCCATCAATTGCGGCGAAACGTCGTCGTCCGAGTAGACCACGGCTATATCCCACGGCCCGCCGCAGCCGCCTGTCGACCTGGTATTAGCATCGCTAGGGAGAGGCAGAGTATGCGCCTGCGCGTCCCGCCACGTACCGAACGACACCGGCAAGAGCAGCAAGAACGAGAAAAGCGCGACGAGGAAGAAGGCACGCAGCCTGGCGCTGAGGCAGATGGTGGAATCTGTCATCTACTTGTTCTCCTACCTGATAAATGGCCCCTATCGAGGGGTCTTGCGGTCAAACAACACCACGGCGTCGCTTGTGTGCATGGAGGCAGGTCCGGTGAGAAGGCACCGGAGGCCCGCGCAGATAGAAGACTGATGAAGCGTGACGGATTTATACCATATGTCGTACTACAATTGCAACGGCCGGTTGGCTCGGCAGAGTGGCTCGGCGCCCGCGAGTGATCCAGCCACCGCGCTCACGATGTGCCATTACTCCTGCACGGCTTCGCCGGACTCCTGGTCGCCGCCCATCCGCCGGTAGTGTACCTTCGGGTAGGACATATCGAACCGCGCAAGCCCGTCCGGCCCAAGCTCGATCACGCGGTCGCGAACCGCCTCGGCCTCGCGCACCAGCCTGCCGACCTCCACCCCCAGGCATACCTCGCCGAATGGGCGCAGGTAATCCATCCCCCCGTTCAGGTGGTTCACCGTGCCCCGGTAGTTGCCCAGCCTCAACTTATAGAAGCCCACCCCGACCTTCAGGATGCCCTGGTACAGGTAGCGTATGTCGCGCGGCTCCAGCAGCCAGATCTCTTCGAGCGACTCGTGCTGTTCGAAGTACTCGCCGCGGTTGAACTGTTCCAATCCCACGTAGAACAGGTCGGGCGGGGTCTCGTCGCACGACCACGGCCCCGGCTCGACCCTTCGCCCGCGCCTGCGGGCCTCGGCCATCTTCCTTACTTGCTCCAGGATCTCAGGTCTCATCGGCTGCGTATCTTCAAGGGTGGAATATATCCCCATTTTGTGCACATCCTAACACATACGGCCCACCGGCATGCTATATTCTACGCACCACCTCCACCGAGCACCTCAACACAGCAGGGGCGCCTCTGGCTCCGCCGCAACCCCGGCCCTCACGAGCGGCCGATTTTGGCATAGCCCTTGCTTATATGGCAGTCGGCAAGACAACAGGACAGAACCAGGGCGATCGTTCGCCCCGCACAGAGAAAGGTAAGGCAGCGAACTCCCAGAGGAGACAGGCACCAATCTCGCAACAGAACCCGCCGGGCGCAACTACACACTACTGCCACGAGGAGCTAGAAACGGAGATGGCACGCATCGCAAAAGGTTCAAGGCGTATAGCATTCAGCCTGGTATTCATCGGAGTAATGGCCGGGACGGGCGCCATGTTGGGCGGCGTCGCGGGTGTGGTCCTGGCACTGCTCGGCAGGACGATCCTTGACATGGGCAGCGGCATTATCGAATTCATGTCGGCCAGCGTACTGGCGGGCGCGGCCGTAGCCTTCCTGCTCGGCCTGTACATGACGGTCAAGCAGCTTGCACCCCAGGGTAACAGGGCCAAAGCTCCCGCAACGGCACAGGTCGCCTCGGTGAGCCAGGTAGTGGCAGCCACAAAGAGCAAGTAACGTATTGACGGGCTGCGGCCGGGCGTGTAGAATCGTGATACCTCGGCCGCCGGCAAGGCACGTAGCAGTATAAGAACGGTGTGAGACATGTCCCGCCCCGCTTTCCGAGCGGTGGCTCGGGACTTTTTCATGTCCGGAGCGCCCGGCGCTTTACAGCCGGAACGCCGTTTACCGGACAACGCAGGGGAGAAAACAGGTGGCGAGAAGAATACTCGACAGGGTTCCTCACTGGTCGCAGACGCCTGCCCAACGCATCGTAGGGCCGCTGCAGGAATTCATACACAACTCGGCCGCGGGCGGAATCGTGCTCATTTCGGCCGCGGTGCTCGCCCTCATCCTCGCCAACTCACCGTTATCCGAAGGCTATAACGAGCTGTTGCACTCGGAGGTGAGTGTCACTGCAGGTTCTTACACGCTCGGGGCCGACGTGCTGCACTGGGTGAACGACGGGCTGATGGCGGTATTCTTCTTCCTCGTCGGGCTTGAGATGAAGCGCGAGCTGCTGGTGGGCGAGCTCTCTAACAGGCGCGCCGCGATGCTACCGCTCGTGGCCGCGGTGGGTGGGGCCGCTGTTCCCGCCCTGATATACGTTGCCATGAACTCGAGCCGCGAGGTGGTCGGCGGGTGGGGCGTGCCGATGGCCACCGACATCGCCTTCGCGCTGGGCATACTGGCGCTGCTCGGCAGCCGCGCGCCCTTCGCCCTCAAGGTGTTCCTCACCTCGGTCGCCATCATCGACGACCTGATTGCCGTGCTCGTGATTGCCATCTTCTATTCGAGCGGCATCAACTTCGTGGCACTGGGCATGGGCATCGCCGTGCTGTTCGCCATGCTTGCGCTGAACCTTCTGGGTGTGCACCGTACGTGGGTCTTCGCCGTGCTCAGCTTCTTCGTGTGGCTGCCCTTCTTCGAGTCGGGCGTGCACGCCACCATCGCGGGTGTGCTGGCGGCATGGATGGTGCCCGCTCGCTTCAAGATGGAGCCGGTCGATTTCGTGCGCCGGGTGCGCGAGATGCTCGACCGTTTCGAGACGATTCCCCTCTCGACCCCCGACGACCTGATGATTACCGACCAGCGCCAGCAAAGCGCCGTGATCGAGATCGAGGACGCATGCGAGGCGGTGCAGGCGCCGTTGCAGAACATGGAGCACTCGCTGCACTTCCCCGTCAACTTCGTCGTCATGCCGCTGTTCGCGCTGGCCAACGCGGGCGTGGCCCTCTCGCTTTCGGGACTTGAGGGCGAGGCGGGCCTGGTGACGCTTGGCATCATCCTTGGCCTGGTTGTGGGCAAGCCGGCGGGCATCATGCTGGCAAGCTGGCTGGCGGTCAGGACCGGCCTGGGGGCACTGCCTGAGGAAACTAACTGGGCGCAGGTGCTGGGCGCGGCGTGCCTCGGCGGCGTTGGCTTCACCATGTCTCTGTTCATCGCGGCGCTGGCTTTCGGCGACGGCCCGCTGCTCGACGCGTCCAAGCTGGGCATCCTTGCCGCCTCGCTGATCAGCGGCACGCTGGGCTACGTCCTGCTCAGGCGGGCGAGTGCTGACCAGACGATCCCCACGCCGGAACCTGCTGCCCATTAGGACGTTATTCCTTGTAGATGCAGTATTTCTGCACTTCCCGCGTTACTGCGTAGTAGAATGAAGGCGATCTCTCCATGCCCAGGGAGGGCAGGCCTTTGGCCCCGACAGGCGGCGCGAGCGACCCCGGCGGCGATCCAGAACAGGCCGACCTCGAGGCGGCCCACAGCGACCCGCGCGCTCTCGAGCGGCTGTACGACGCCTACTTCCCACGCGTGTACGCCTACGTGCGCTACCGCGTGGCGGGCCGGCAGGACGCCGAGGACATCGTATCGGGCGTGTTCCTGCGGGCGGTCGAGGCGGTGCGCGGCGGCCGATTCGAGTGGCGCCATGCAGGCTCGTTCGCCGCGTGGCTGTTCCGCGTCGCGCACAACGCCGTGGCCGACCACCACCGCCAC
>DASTEB010000419.1:0-5476 GCA_035710025.1 Chloroflexia bacterium | reverse complement strand
TGACATGTCCTTTGCGCCGCATGGCTCTTCGCTCCTTCCTTGCAACCAGACACCCGCTCTGCCCGGCGGGTGTTTGGCCGTTAAAGACAAGGAGCACAAATGCCTGATCTCAGCGCACCTATGGACGTGAAGGCCGTGACCCTCACCGGGCGCACCCTGCGCCTCGAGCCCCTTACGATGGACCACGCCGAAGGGCTGCGGCGCGTGGCCGTGCCCGACATGTTCACCTACGGTGTGATCATGCCCCACGAGTGGACCGACGAGGGCTGGCTCGACTACATGCGCCGCTTCCTCGCCATCCCCGGCCGCGTGCCCTTCGCCATCGTGCTGCTGGAGGGCGAGCAGCCGGTCGGCACCACTTCCTATTTCGACATCCGCCCCGAGCACCGCGGGCTTGAGATCGGCTACACCTGGATCGGCAAGGCATACCAGGGCACCCAGGTCAACCCCGAGAACAAGTACCTCCTGCTGCGCCACGCCTTCGAGACGCTCGGCGCGATCCGCGTGCAACTCAAGACAGACGGGCGCAACCTGCAGAGCCAGCGCGCCATGGCCAAGCTCGGCGCGAAATACGAGGGCACCATGCGCCACCAGGTGATCCTGTCCGACGGCTACCGGCGCGACAACGTGATGTTCAGCATCATCGTGGAGGAGTGGCCCGAGGTGAAGGCGGCGCTGGAGGCACGGCTGGGCTACGTGCCGTAAGGTATCGCGCGAGTCACCTGCACGGCTCCACTACATTCTAGCGAGGTGAACGGCCAATGAGCAGCGCAACGGCAGCAGACCTCTCGAACTCCGATCTTGTTTTATCGCTCGGCGACCTGCGGCGCGGCGACCTCGCGGCGGCCGGGGGCAAGGGTGCCAACCTGGGCGAGCTGGTGCGGGGCGGGTTCCCGGTGCCGCCCGGTTTCGTGGTCAGCACCGCGGCTTACGACCGCTTCGTCGCCGAGAACGGCCCCCGTGACGTGATCGCGCGCGAGCTTGCCCGTGGCGAGGGCAGCGGCGCCGCCATCCGAGATGCCTTCGAGCAGGGGCGCATACCGGACGATGTCCGGCTGAGCGTCCTCGAGGCGTACCGCGAGCTTGGCGGTGGCCCGGTGGCGGTGCGCTCCAGCGCGACCGCGGAAGACCTGCCGGAAGCGGCGTTCGCAGGGCAGCAGGACACCTTCCTAAACGTGATCGGCGAGGAGGCGCTGCTCGACGCCGTGCGGCGGTGCTGGGCCTCCCTGTGGAGCGACCGCGCCATCGCGTACCGCGAGCGCCAGGAAGTTGACCAGGCGGGCGTCAAGCTGGCGGTGGTGGTGCAGCAGATGGTCATGGCCGAGTCGGCGGGCGTGATGTTCACCGCCCACCCTGTCACGGGGGCACGGGGCGAGATCGTGATCGACGCGAGCCCCGGGCTTGGCGAGGCGGTCGTCGCAGGGCTGGTGACGCCCGACCACTACGTTCTTCGCAGGAGCGGCCGGGGCTGGCAAGTGGCCGAGCGGAGCATGGGGCGGCGCGAAGTTGCCGTGCAGCCGGTCGCGGGCGGCGGGACCGAGCACGTCACGCTCACGGCGGAGGCAAGCCCGAGTCCTGCCTTGCCCGATAGAGCGCTCTTCCGGCTCGCGGACCTGGGGGCCGAGATCGAGCAACACTTTGGCAGCCCGCAGGACGTCGAGTGGGCTTGGGCCGGTGGGAAGCTGTTCGTCGTGCAGGCTCGGCCCATCACGGCGCTGCCCGAGCCGCCTACCAATCCAAGCAAGATGGAACAGGTGGTTGCCCGGATGTTCTCCGAAATGGTACCGGTGCGGCCCTACCCGCTGGACATGACCACCTGGGTGCCTGCCCTCTCCGAGGCCGCGACCCGCCCCGTGTTCGGGCTGCTGGGCATACAGCCGCCGTCTGTACCGTCCATGTTTGCCGAAGAGGACGGCGTGGCGGTGCGCTTCGCGGGCCTCCCGTCCATCCACGCGACGCCTGCCGTCCTGCTGGCGCCCTTTCGGCTCGCGCGGACGGCGCTTCGCTACGGCCCCGCAAACTGGCAAGACGACCCCGCCCGTACGAAGGCGCTCTCCCGCGTGCGCGCTCTGGAGGGGCGTGACCCCGCCAGGCTGACGGCGAAGGGCCTGCTCGCGAGCGTGCGAGCCGGGTTGTCGCTGCTCCTGCCCCTGGCAGGTTTGCCCCGGCAGCGTTACCTCCCGCGTGTAGCCCTGGCCGCCTTGTTGGTTCGCCTTATTACTGTACTGACCGGGCGTGCGGACAGATTCGGCGCGCTCCTCTTCTCGGGTGTCGCGAACAAGACGACCGAGGCGAACAGCGTCCTGGAGGACCTCGCGGGGCAGGTACGCTCAGACCCCACCCTCACGGGCATCTTCGCCGAACACGAATCGAGCGAATTACGGGCGGCGCTGGAGAGGGAGGAGGCCGGGCGAGCATTCCTGCGCGACCTGGACGTGTTCCTCGACCGCTACGGTCACCGCGAGACGCTCTTGATCGGTCCCTCGCAGCCGACGTGGAAGGACGCGCCCGAGGCGGTGCTCGGCATCCTGAAGGGGTTGGCCGTCTCCGCGCCGTCAAAGCCCGGCCCACCGGCGTGGCAGGCGGCGCGGGACGACGTGCTGGCACACGCGCTGATGAGGATTCGGCCGCTCAGGACTGCGTTCCTGAGGGCTCTGGACACCGCGCGATACTTCCTCCAGATCCGCGAGAACAGCCACTTCGACGCGATGTTGGTGCTGGGCATCTTGCGCCGGACCATGCTTGAGCTTGGCGGGCGGCTCGCCGGCGTTGGCGTGCTGAGCGCGCCGGAGGAGGTGTTCCACCTGAAGATAGACGAGCTTGAGCGGTTGGCCGTGCAGTGGCCTCCGCCCCCCGCGCTGGCGTCGGAGATGCGCGAGCTGGCGATCCGGCGCAAGGAGAAGCGCGCCGCGCTCGAATCGACGCCGCTTGTAGACCCGCGAATTGCGCGAGGGCCGGAGCCTGCGGGCGGGGCGCTGCTCAACGGCACGCCGGGCAGCCCGGGCGTGGCCGAGGGGCCGGCCCGTATCGTCCGGGGCGACGGGGAGTTCGGCAAGCTGCGCCCCGGCGACGTGCTCGTCGCGCCCTACACCAACCCGGCATGGACGCCGCTCTTCCAGCGGGCGGCGGCGGTCGTTGTGGACAGCGGCGGCGCGGCCTCTCATGCGGCCATCGTGGCCCGCGAGTACGGCATCCCCGCCGTCATGGGCACGGTGGACGGTACCACGAAGCTGGTGGACGGCCAGCGTGTGGTGGTAGACGGCAGCCGGGGGCGGGTGTTCCCGGCGGCGGGACCGGCGGAACCGTAGGTTGACTGTGTTCGCTCAATGGACCGGGTAAGCGCCTGTAGAACGACCGGCGGTTGATCAAAGTCAACCATCAAATGAGGCAATCAACCCGGGCGCGGCGGCGCGGAGAGAACGCCCGGCAACTAAAGTTGCGGGCTACATTTACGAAGTCCGGCCTGCGCCGGACTGCCTTTCCCAAGCACTGTGCCCACGAACCGGCACAGACTAGCCCAAAGCTGGCCGGCACGCAGTGCCCTGCCGCAGTCGGCCGTAGGGCCGACTTTGTAAGTGTAGCCCGCAGCTTCAGCTGCCGGGCGTTGTTGGCGCGCCCCATTACCTGATTCATGGGGTAATCTCCACTAACCGTCGGACGTACTTCGACACTTACCTTGCTTCCTACCAGGGCGACCGATTGGGCAGGTATTATGGCCTCTGCACGTACACCCGCCGCGCATCGCCCGGCGTCACTTTGCGCGTGGGGTTGTCCCGGTCCTCGCCCTGGGGCTCGACTAACACATTCAGGTCGCCGTCGAGGTCGTGGCCGACGACCGTAACCGACACTTCCGGCACGATGCCCAGCGAGGCGGCCTGGCGCAGCAGGTCGGGGTCGTCGTCGGGTATGTGGCGGACGACCGAGGGCGTATCGAGGGGCAGTTCGGCCAGGGGGATCAGGTCGCGCTCCTCGATGGTGCCCGCGCTGGTGGGGATGGGCGCGCCGTGCGGGTCGACGTGGGGGCGGCCCAGGCTAGCGTCGATGCGCTCTTCCAGGTAGGGGGAGATGGCGTGCTCGAGGCGCTCGGCCTCGTCGTGCACGCGGTCCCACGGCACGTCGAGGTGCTGGTGCAGGTACAACTCAATCAGCCTGTGTCGGCGGATCACGCGCAGGGCGGCCTCGGTGCCCTTGTCGGTCAGCAGCGCGCCGCGATAGGGCGTGTACTCGGCCATGCCCTGCTCGGACAACTGCTGGAACATAGCGGTGACCGAGGCGGCGCGAATGCCGAGCAAGTCCGCAATGGCGTTGGTCGTGGCAGGCGAGCCGCTGCGCTGCAGCTTGTAGATGGCCTTGAGGTAATCTTCGACGGCGCGTGTGACCATGCTTCTCCCTACGTATGGGTGGGCGAGTAAGTCGCATTAATTGTAACACACGTCAAACGTCAAACGTCATGCGTCAAGGATGCGGGATAGCGTGTCTTTGCCCCTTGACGTTTGACGTTACGCCTCACGCCCCGCCCCCCATTCCCGCCGCAGGATGGAGTGGACCTCGACGTCGTGAAAGCCCCCCTTGAAGAACAGGTACTCGCGCAGGATGCCCTCGTAGATCATGCCCACCTTCTCCATTACGCGGGCGGACGCCACGTTTTCGGGCAGGCACAGGGCGAAGATTCGGTTGAAGCCCAGTCGCAGGAAGCCCAGGTCGACCACCGCGCGAAGCGCTTCGGTCGTGAGGCCCTGTCCCCAGTATGCGCGGTTGAGCACGTAGGCCGTCCCGGCACGGGCGTGTCCCACGTCATCGAGGAAGATGCCGCAGGTGCCGATCATCTTACCGCTGGATTTCAGTTCCAATGCGAAGACACAAGCGCCGCTCTCCGCGGGCGCGCGCTCAAGCGTGCGCTGCAACCACGCCTGACTGTCTTCGATGCTGACGTGCAAGTCAAACGTGACGGTGCGGATCACCTCGGGGTCGGACCTGTACTCAAACACGTCGGCAGCGTCCTCCATGCGCGGCCGCCGGAGCACCAGCCGCTCGGTCTCCAGCGTGGGGAACGGCGTCAGCCCGCTTGCCCTGTCCATGGCGGCTCCTTCTGATGTGTGATGCGTGATGCGTGACCTCTCCCGGGCACCGATGCTTACTCCGCACTACCCACCTGGGATATGCTCACGCATCACGCATGACGCATGACGCATGACGCAATACGTTCTACAGCGCCGCTATACGCTCGTTCAGTTTCGCCAGCCGGTCGCGGGCTGCGGCCAACTTGGCGCGCTCTCGCTCCACCACTTGCGCGGGGGCGCGGGAGGTAAAGCCGTCGTTCGACAATAGCTCCGCGGTCCGTGCGATCTCGGCCTGGGCCTGTTCGGCTTCCGACGTGAGGCGCTTTCGCTCCGAGTCGAGGTCCACCAGCCCTGCCAGGGGCAGCACCACCTCGGTCTCGCCGATCACCAGCGTCGCGGCCTTTTCGGGCCGCCGC
>DASTEB010000418.1:0-6377 GCA_035710025.1 Chloroflexia bacterium | reverse complement strand
TTCAAAGTGCTGGGGCTACCGGTGGTGCTGCTGGTGAGTTTGGCGATGGTGCTGCTCAGTTCGGGCGTGGCGTACGCCGCCGACGGCGACCTCGACACCAGCTTCAGCGGTGACGGCAAGGTCAGCACCGACTACATAGGCACACATGACGAAGCCCGTGCCGTGGCCGTACAGCCCGACGGCAGGATAGTGGTGGTGGGCACCACCCTCATCAGTGGCACCAACTACAACTTCGCCGTTGCCCGCTACCACGGTGACGGCGCCCCGGACACCACGTTCAGCGGCGACGGTAAGCTCACTACTGACTTTTATGGCGGCGACGATGGAGCCTACGGGGTGGCTATACAGCCTGATGGTAAGATCGTGGTGGTGGGAGCTTATTCGTTGACTAATCCGTCGTCTACCTGGTATGAGTTCGCCTTCGCGCGGTATAATCCCAATGGCTCCCTCGACAGCACGTTCAGCGGCGACGGCAAGATGGGAATCGCCTTTTCCCACGGCGGAGCAGTGGCATATGGTGTCACCATACAGCCAGATGGCAAGATAGTCGCGGTCGGCTATGCGAAGCAAGGTACAAACTACAACTTCGCTCTGGCACGCCTGAATGCGGATGGCACTTATGATGGGAGCATTGGTCAGTATGGCGAGCGCACCACCGACATCTTCGGGGGCCACGACGAGGCACGCGCCGTGTCCATGCACGCCGGTAGGATCCTCGTAGCGGGCGCGGCTCAAGTGAGCGGGGCCAACTACGACTTCGCCCTGGTACGCTACAACCTCAACGGCTCCCTCGACACCGCGTTCGGCGGCGACGGCAAGGTAAATACCGACTTCCTGGGGGGCGACGACGGCGCATACAGCATGGCGGTGCAGGCTGACGGCAAGATCGTGGCGGCAGGCGGTTTTGGCACCCTCAGCACCGGGTACGATTTCGGGCTGGTGCGCTACCTGGCCAACGGCGACCTTGACGCCGGCTTCGGCAGCGGCGGTCTGGCTAATTTCACCTTCCTGGGCGGCACCGCCGAAGAGATAGCCAATGGGATTGCTCTCCAGGCCGACGGCAAGATCGTGGTGGCCGGATACGCTCCAGGGGTGGGTCGTGATTTCGCCCTGGCTCGTCTGCACCCCAACGGCTCGCTGGACACCAGCTTCAGCGGCGACGGTAAGCTTACCACTAACTTCGCGGGGGCCGACGACGCCGCGGGGGGCGTAGCAGTGCAGCCGGACGGCAGGATCGTGGCGGCAGGCTATGCGTACATGGGTGCCACAGGCTCGGACCTGGCAGTGGCGCGTTATCTATCCGGCGGAGCGCCCGTGCCTACCGCCACACCTGTCCCGCAGGCTACCGCCACGCCCATCCCCCAGGCAACGCCCACCTCGCAGGTCACCCCAACTGCCTGCCCGATCCAGTTCCCCGACGTGCCTCCCGGCTCCACCTTCTACGACTACGTGCGCTGCCTTGCCTGCCGCGGTATCGTGTCAGGCTACCCAGACGGCAACTTCGGACCGGGCAATAACGTAACCAGGGGGCAGCTGTCGAAGATCGTGTCCAATTCGGCAGGGTACACGGAGAACCATACCGGCCAGACCTTCGAGGACGTGCCTGTAGGCTCGACCTTCCACCAGTTCATCCAGCGGCTGTCTTCCCGGGGGTACATCTCAGGTTATGCCTGCGGAGGTGCCGGTGAGCCTTGCGTCCCGCCGGACAATCGTCCTTACTTCCGCCCCAACAACCCTGTGACGAGGGGGCAGACGGCAAAGATCGTGGCTTCGGCCGCGGGCCTGCCGGCACCGCCGGCGGGTGTGTGGACGTTCCAGGACGTGCCGCAAGGCAGCACCTTCTGGGAGTGGGTAGAGTCGCTGTCCTCGGCAGGCGCCATCAGCGGCTACGCCTGCGGCGGCGCGGGAGAGCCGTGCTTCCCGCCGGAGAATCGCTATTACTTTCGCCCCGGCAACAACGTCACGCGGGGGCAGTCGGCAAAGATCGTGGCGTACACATTCTTTCCCGGGTGCTCTACGCCGTTGAAAATGAAGTAAGCCGGACCGCGAGGAAGCTATGGAGAGGAGGGCGTGCTGTTCGCCGGCACGCCCTCTCCTTTTGCGCTAAAGCCTGCCGATGGCCGAGAAACGGGCGATCAGCACCTCCCCACCCTTGCAGGCGGCGGCAATGAGGAAGACTACCACGGGCCCCACTGTGCCCATGAGGTAGCCGCCGAGCACAGCGCCGACAGGCATGGCAGCGGTGGACAGCAGGCGCGAGAAGCTGAGCACGCGGCCCATCAGATGGGCGGGGATAAGTTCCTGCCGCACCGAGGTAGACAGCACTACCCAGGCGGTGTCGCAGGCAGCCACGATACCGAAGCCGAGGCCCGGCGCCCACGGTGCGCGCACCCCGGCAAGGATCAACAGGCCGGCGAACCCGAGGGAGAGCATAGCGGGGTAGAGCATACCCTTGCGGTAGCGGCGGGCCAGCGGCACGATGGCGATGCTGCCCAGGATGCCGCTCACACCCAGCATCGCGTAGTTCAGGCCGGACAGCTCTGCGCTCAGGCCGAGGGTATCGCGCAGGTAGAACATGAGCACGGCGGTGACCATGCCGAAGCCAAAGTTGCCGGTGGCGGCCTGCAGGGCGAGCATCTGGATCACCCGGCTGCCGCGGAACCAACGGAAGCCCTCGGCAATGCCGCGCAGCACGCTCTGCACCCGCTCGCAGCACCGCTCGACGTCGAGCGCGGGCAGCCGCAGCAGCACGAGGAACGTTCCTGCGAAGGAGAGCGCGTCGAGCCACAGCGCGCCGTAGCCGCCCAGCCCCGCGATCATAAGCCCCGCGAGTGCGGGTCCGGCCATCGAGGCGATTTGCATGGCGAGCTGGTGGGCGGCGTTGGCGCGGGTGAGGTCGCGCCCGGCGATCTGGGGGATGACGGCGGTGGTCGACACGTCGAAGGCGAGCGAAACGAGGGCCAGCGCGAATGCTGCGACGTAAAGGTACCACAGCGGAAGCACGCCGAGCAGGTGCAGGGCTGGGATCGAGGCAACGAGCACGGCGCGAACGGCGTCTGCGGCGAGCATGAGCCTGCGCCTGTCTATGCGGTCGACGTAGGTGCCCGCGAGAGCGCCGAACAGCAGGATGGGCAGGATCTCTACCGCGAACAGCGTGCCCATCACGAGGGGCGACTTCGTAAGCTCGTAGGCGATCCAGGGCAGGGCGAAGGTGTAGACGGCATCGCCCAGCTTCGACACCGCGAGGCCGCCCAGGAAGGCGGCGAAGGTGCGTGGCAGGCCCACGAAGCGGGCGATGCGGGACCGCGCTGCTGCTCCTGTTGCTGCGACGTACGACATGGTCGGGTTGGCTCCTTATATTGACAATCTTCGATATAGTGAGCATAAGTGAAGGCGGCCGGTTATTCAGCGCGTTATGCCCGCAGCCTCATTACACGCTGAAATTGTAGCACTATATCGATGATCGTCAATACATCTGCAGATGTATTTCTTTTCGCCGGGACGCGGTCCGAGAGTGACAGCGAGGGCAGGCAGCGGGGGCCAACAATCAGGGCATGGGAGTATAATAGGCGAACAGGAAGGGGCCGGCAGGGTGGAGGTGAGCCGGTGGAGACGTTTCTTCTCGCGACCAAGCTGCGAATACCCCCGCAGACCCAGCACGAAGTGCGGCGCGTCCGCTTGCTCGACGCGCTGCAGGAGGCCGTGCCGCGGCACAAGCTCACGCTGGTAACTGCGCCCGCGGGCTACGGTAAGACTACGCTCCTCTCACAGTGGGCGCACGAAAGCGGCATGCCTACCGCCTGGCTGTCCATCAGCCCCGAGGACAACGACCTCGAGCGTTTCTTCCGCTATCTGGTGGCGGCCTGGGAGGAGGCGCAGCCGGGCATCAGCGAAAGCCCGCTGGGGGTGCTTCTCGGTGGGATGATGCCCGACATGCAGGTGGTGCTCGGGGAGTTCGTCAACGCGGCGAGCGAGGCGCCGTACCATGTAGCGTTCGTGCTGGACGATTATCACCTGATCGAGGACGAGGCCATCCACCGGGCGCTCGCGTTCCTGACCGACCACCTGCCGCCCAGGGCGCACTTCGTGCTGGCGGCGCGCGCCGAGCCTCCTCTACCCCTCGCTCGCTACCGGGCGCGGCGTGAGGTGGCCGAGCTTCACGTCGACGACCTGCAATTCCGGCAGGACGAAGCGGCCGATTTCCTGAACGATGCAATGGGCCTGCAGGTGGCCCGCGACGACGTTGCCTCGCTGCAGGAGAGGCTGGAAGGGTGGGCAGCGGGCCTGCAGATGGTGGCGCTCACCCTCCGGCGCGGGCTGACCGCGGCCGATAAGGTCACCGTCAGCGGAAGACACCGCTTCATCTCGGACTACCTCAGCGAGAACGTGCTGGCCGATCTGCCGGAGGGGATGCGGCGGTTCCTCCTGCGCACCGGCATACTGGACAGGCTGAGCGGGCCGCTGTGCGACGCGGTCACGGGCGAGGAGGGATCGCAAGAGGTGCTGGAGGCGTTGGAGCGAGAGAACCTGTTCGTCGTGCCGCTGGACGACAGCCGCGAGTGGTTCCGCTACCACCTGCTGTTCGCCGACTTCCTTCGCGAGCAGCTGCAGAGGCGTCATCCCGACGAGGTGGCCGACTTGCACAGTCGGGCGGCGCGCTGGTACCTGGAGCACGAATTGCCCGACCAGGCGCTCCACCACGCGGTCGAGGCGAATGATGCCGGGATAGGGGTCGAGGTGTTCGACCGGTACACCAACGTCAAGCTGAACAGCGGCGAGCTGGGTACGATCAGACGGTGGCTCGACTTGATACCGGCACAGTGGCATACGGACTACCCGGTGATAGGGCTGGCGCGAGGGGCCCTGTATGCTTTCAGTGGCGCGCTCCACGAATGCATTCGCTGCGTCGACGAAGTCGAGCAGAGATTATCGCCCCCTGTGAGCGTGCAGGCGCAAACTCAACTCGCAAAAGTAAGCGCAGTCCGCTGCGCTATTGCGTGCATGATGCACGACGTTGCGCAGGCAGAGACGCACGCAGGCAGGGCGTTCCACGAGTTGCAGGGGCGGGATGACCCATACGTCCGCCTCGTCTATGGCGCTCTGGGCGACGCCTACCGAAGCAGCGGCCGTTGGGGCGAAGCCAAACAGATGTATCATAAGGTGCTCGACCTCCCGGAGGGGCCGTCGTCGCTCATCCATTCGGTTCATGTGTACGGTGCTCTGGCCGATCTTGAATTGCTGCAAGGCCGCATTCGCGATGCTGCCGCGTACTGGGGTAAAGCGCTCGCGGGCATACAGGACCGCGCGACCTGGGGCGGCCTTCCCCTTCCGCTGATCGGGTGGGTGTACATCCGTATGGGCGAGATCCTGTATGAGTGGAACGAACTGGCGACGGCAAGCGATCACCTGTCGCGAGGGCTGGAGAGGGCCGAGCTGGGCGACGATATCCGGGCGATGATCGCCGGGTATCTGCTTGGTGTGCAGATCAAGCTGGCGGCGAGAGATGTGGGGGCCGCGGTCGAGTACCTTGAAAAGGCGCGGCCGCTGGTGGAGGGCGCGGAATTCCCCGACTGGGCGGCGCGCTTCGAGCGGCTGCAGCTTGAAGTCTGGCTGGCGCAGGACAAGTTGCGTGCCGCCGACTCGTGGGCCGAGGAGAAGCTGAGTGCCGAGCCGGGAGGCGAGGGGGCAGAGGACGAAGTGCGCCGGCTGGCGGGGGCTCGCGCGCTCATCGCCTCGGGCGATCTGGCCGCGGTCGACAGAGCACTCCGTCTGGTCGAGGGCGCGATGCGGGCGGCGGAGGCCGCGGGCCGCGATGGCGTGGTGGTGGAGGCGCTGGCGCTCCAGGCTTTGGGCCGGTGGAAGCGCGGGGATCACGCCGGGGCCATGACCTCGCTGGAGCGCGCTCTTCGAGCAGCCGAGCCGGAGGGCTACGTGCGCCTGTTTGTCGACCTCGGGCTGCCCATGGCCCGGCTGCTGCAAGAGGCACGGGCACGCGACGTCATGCCGGACTACGTGAGCACGTTGCTCGGGGAGTTCGTGGATGCGCCCGCACTCCCCGGCCGGGGCGAGGCCGCGCTGCCGGAGCCGCTGTCGCAGCGCGAGGAAGAGGTGCTTGCGCTGTTGGCAGCGGGGTTGACCAACCGCGAGATCGCCGAGCGGCTGGTGATATCGGCCGAGACTGCCAAGAAGCACGTGGGCAATATCTGCGACAAGCTCGGCGTGCGCAACCGCACCGAGGCCGCGGCTCGGGCCAGAGAGCTTGGGCTGCTGAAGTAGCTCCACTTCCCTACTCTAAGCTTCCATCTAGTCAGAAGAATACCCCATCCTAATGCCCCATTGTGGGCATGGTTTCGCGCGCCCGTTCTCCTATGCTTGGG
>DASTEB010000417.1:0-3868 GCA_035710025.1 Chloroflexia bacterium | reverse complement strand
GGGGCTGCCCGTCGTCCCCATGGAGGAGTTCCGCGAGGTGGACGCGGGCGACATGGAGGATATGGAGCCGACCGACGAGAACTGGCGCACCTATATGGACGTGGTGCGCGACTGGTACGACGGCAAGCCCGAGAGCGCCTTCCCCGGCGGCGAGAACTACCTCCAGGCCGCGCGGCGCGTGCTCGGCGGGCTGCACAGCCTGGTGGACGGCAAGAGCGGCAAGTCGATCGTTGTGGTGGGGCACGGCGGCATCTTCGTAGTGGCGGTGACTGCGCTGTGCGTGGAGTCGGACCTGACCGGGTTGCGCGGCGCGCCCCTGCAGAACTGCGGCATCAGCGAGATCACGGCGTGGGCCGACAACGGCCGCCTCAAGGGCGACCTGGTGCGCTGGGCGTGGTGCGACCACCTGTCGGGCGAGGCAGCGGACTTCGTGTCGGCCGTGCCGGAGAAGTTCGTGCGCCACGGGCAGGAGTAGGGCGCCGGGGATAAGCCATGCCTGGCCTTACTCGTGTCTGCCTTCTCCTCTAGTGATCCTCTGGGCCACGCCTATGGTGTATAGAGTGAGAGAGGCGTATCGAGGAGGCCGACAATGCTTGCCCATTACCTCCGGCGCATATTGGGTGGACTGCTCACGCTGTTGCTCGCGTCGTTCCTCTTCTACAACATGTTCATGTACTTGCCGGTAGACCCCTTAAGAGTGCCTCATTGGGTAGATCCTCCCACGCCCAGCATCCTACGTTACTACATCCAGAGATACATCCAGAGCTATGAACTTGAACACCCATGGCCGCTGAACTATGCTTACTGGCTTTTCGACCCTGCAGAACCGGATGAGCCGTACCCTATCGTGATTGGACTCACACGCATCGAGTATGTGCCGCCCTATTTGGATGCGCGGGTCGGTCCCATCTACCTGCACGGCTCGGGGTTGCTGACGGGCGATCTGGGGCTTTCGCAAATCGTGCAGCGCGATATGCCGACGATCGACATGATAGGCCGTGGAAGTGTGCCGTTTGCGCTCGCGCTGCTCATTTGCGCTAATGTCCTGTTGATGGCGGCGTCCGTTGTACAACGCAAGGGCCGGAAACCCGTCCTTGGCGCGGCGGGTGCTCCGTTGGCTGCGGTAGCCCGCATCGAAGCAACCTACCGCTACGCGAGGGCCGCAACCTAGTTAGCTTCCTGGGCAAGGTAGGCGTTCCCGGGCTTGCGCCCGGTTCACCGTATGCCGCCCGCTACGCGGGCTAGGGGTTATAAATGCTACTAACCCAGGGCTTACGCCCTGGGCTATTTTATGCCGCCCGCCTGCGCGGGCTTACCTCGGGGCCGGGGGAATGCGGTGGCCATCTCAAAGCAGAAGTCCTGGGCACTCTCCTTCGCCCGCCTGCGCGGGCTTGCGCCGGGCACTGCGTGCCGGCCCTGACCTACGGCGTGTACCCGAGCGTCGCCTTGAACTGCTCCACGCCAAGCAAGCCCAGCAGGAACTCGTACTTTGTGCCCGCGTTCTCGGGGTGGTGCTCGATGCGGTTGCGCTCGAAGTACTGCACGAGGTAACGCTTGCCGTCGGCCTGGTTCACTTCGTCGAACGCTTCGGAGCGCGGCAGGCCGAACACCGCTAGGCCGCCGCTGCGCTGCCAGTAGGGCAGGATGGGCGGGCCGACGTTGTGCTGAGTCTCCGGGAACCACTGCGTGGCGGGAGCGGCGCTCGCGGGCACCGGCTTGAACGGGTCTTCGTTCAGCCTGCTCTCGACCAGTGAGTTGCCCAGCAGGCCAAGCAGCACTTCGCTCGGCTTGCCCGCGTTCTCGGGGTGGTACTCCAGCCGGGCGCGCTGGGTGTACTGTACCACGTACTCCACGTCGCCCAGACGCTGGGTCACTTCGGGCGTGATGGGGTAGCCGAGCACGTCAAGCCCGCCGTTAGCCTGCCAGAAGCGGGCGAACGGGCCGCGCAGGCAGTGAGGCACATCCTCGAAGCACAGGCCCGCACCCGGCAGCGGGGCCGCCGCCGGGGGCTGATCGTGCGGCCACGGCTCGCGCAATTCGGTGATGTTCATGAACTTCGATTCGCCCGAGCTAACGGCTACCCACGAGTGCGCGCCGTCGGGGCTGATCGCGATTGGCCCGGCGTAGGGGGGCATCTCCGTGCCCGCCGTCACGGGCACCGCGCCGAAGGGCACCTCGGTGTACCGGTCGCCGTCGAGGCGGAAGAGCACGGCAACGTTTGCCTCGGCCGCGCCGATGCGCCCCTCGGCCTTCTTGTAGGTTGCCGTCAGCCAACCGCGGCCCCTCGAATTCACGGCTACCGACTGCAGCACCAGCCCGGGGTACATATCGGGCCGCTCGCTCTCCAGGTCGGGCAGCACTTGCTCGGCGCCGTCGGGGGTCAGGCGGACCAGCACGCTGTTGATCGGCGGGCCTAGCGTCCAGCCGTTGCCCAGGTTGTCCACCACCACAGGTCCGGCGTTGAACGGCACCTCGTACATCTGCTGCGGGTCGTCCACCCACACGCCGTCCTGCATCCTCACGGCAACGTGCTGCTGGGGGTTGTTGCGCGACTCGCCGATGGCCCACACGGTCAGGCCGTCGGGGCTGATGGCGATGTGGCGCACCTCGGCGAACACCGGGTGGACCTCGCGCACCCACCTGCCGTTGCGCAGGCGTGCGAGTTGCTGGCGCACCGACGTGTCCTGCGCCACCAGCCAGCCGTCGGTGCCGTTGGCGTTCACGGTCAGGCTGTTCAGCGTCCAGTCGGGCGGGAAGGGGTTGTCGGCGTTGATCCAGTTGCCATCGCGAAGCTGGAAGATGCGCTGCCCCCCGCCCGAGCCGATGGCCCAGCCCTGCCGCCCATCGCCCGAGAGTTCGAAGTCGTACACGGCGGCCGCCCGGCCTAGCGCGCCCGCTTCGCGGCTGTCGCGCACTACTTCGCCCCATGCGCCGTTCTGCAGGCGCAGTATGTGGCCGAGGTCGTTCTGGTCGCGGGGGCCGGTCCAGGCCCAGCCGCCGCCCACGTTGTCGATCGCCATGGCGCTCACTGCCCCATAAGGTGGCGGATCGGGCTGGGTCTGCGCACTCGCGCCCGGGGCAATCGCGCTAATACTCACCAGGGCCGCAAGGGCCAGCGCGGCCCCGCTCTTTCTCAACGTTGCTCGCATGTAATCCTCCTCGGTGCGGTGTCGTGGTTGTCGTGCGAGATGGTGTCGTGCCGCGTTACGGCGTGTAGCCGTAGGTTGCTCTGAACTGCTCCACGCCGAGCAGGCCCAGCAGGAACTCGTACTTCGTGCCCGCGTTCTCCGGGTGGTGCTCGATGCGGTTGCGCTCGAAGTATTGCACAGTGTACGTCTTGCCGTCGGCCTGGTTCACTTCCTCGAACGCTTCGGAGCGGGGCAGGCCGTACACGCGCAGGCCGCCTGTGGTCTGCCAGTAGCGCAAGAAGGGCGGGCCGACGTTATGCTGCGTCTCCTGGAACCATTGCGTGGCGGGAGCGGCGCTCGCGGGCACCGGCTTGAAGGGCGCTTCGGCGGCGCGGGGGTCGGCCAGGGCGTTGCCCAGCAGGCCAAGCAGCACTTCGTTCGGCGTGCCTCGGAACTCGGGATGCTCTTCGAGGCGGGCGCGCTCGGTGTACTGCACGCGCAATTCGGTGTCGCCGAAGGTCTCGACTACCTCGGGCGTGATGGGCAGGCCGAGCACGTCGAGGCCGCCGTTTCGCTCCCAGAAGCGCAGGAACGCCCCCCGCAGGCAGTAGGGCACCTCGGCGAAGCAGCGTCCCGCGCCGGGCAGGGGCGCCGCGCCCGCGGGGCCGTTCTCGTTGGCAGGCCACGGCTCTCGGAAGTTGATCAGGCGGCCGAAGCCGGTGCCGGTGGTCGCGCCCGCC
>DASTEB010000416.1:0-2955 GCA_035710025.1 Chloroflexia bacterium | reverse complement strand
GCCGAGCACCCGGAGGACCCGCACTGGTGGCAGCCGCTGGGGCACAGCGCGTACGTGGTGGAGACGATGTGCCGCGCCGCATACACGCTGGCGACGGGAGAGTTGTGCAGCAAACCGGGCGCGGTAGCGTGGGCGCTTGAGTACTTCCCGGAGCCGTGGCGCTCCACGGTCGAGCGCTCCCAGGCATGGCGAGGATCCGCGATGGCGAACGAGCCTACCGATGCGCGGGTTGTTGACGAGGTAACGCGATTGGTGTTCTGGGTGGCCGAGCAGGGCGCGCGTGCAGGAGATGGAGGGTAGGTTACCTGCTTGCTGCTCGCTGCTTGATCCAGGTGTGCGCGGGGTCGTCATTCACCAGCCAGGCGCGGCTCGGCCCCGCTTGCGCGTTGAGGTAATAGCACTCGTAGCCCGCCGCGGCCGATACCGGGTGGTAGCCCTCGGGCACGAGCACGAGGTCGCCGTCCTCGCACACCAGCGCGACGTCCCACCGCCCGTCGTGCGTGTAGATGCGCTGGAGGGCGAAGCCCTGCGGTGGGTCGATGCGGTAGTAGTAGGTCTCTTCCAGCAGGTTCTCGTGGGGCAGGTTCTCCACGTCGTGCTTGTGGGGCGGATAGCTCGACCAGTGCCCCTCGGGGGTGAACACCTCCACGACGATCAGGCGCTCGGCCGGGAAGTCGGGCGGGAGCATGTGGTGTATGGTGCGCGAGGTGGTGCCCTCGCCCCTCGCCTCGACGCGCACGTCGCCGGGGGGTATCAGCCGGGGCGGGTAGCGGCCCTCGGCGGGGGCTGTGGCCCAGGCGACGTCGGCCCCGTCCTCACTCGTTATGCTGAAGCCGGTGCGCGGGGGCAGGTACGCGCTCCAGGGGAGGCCACCGAATGGCCCGCTGCGCTCGCCCACGCCCCAGGACTCGCGGAAGCCCTCGCCCTCTATCCGCAGGGCGATCTTGCCGCCCAGCACGACCAGCGCGGCTTCCTCGCCGTCCGTGCTGCCGGACCACCGCTCGCCCTTCGCGAGACGGCGCACGTGAAAGCTCAGGTATTCCCAGCCTGCCGCCGAGGGGTTGGTCTCGACCAGCACGCCCCCTTCTCCGGGGGCCAACTCATGGGGCTTGAACAGTAGTTGCGGCGCGTTCATCATGCTTCACCCGCTTGGTCTACGGCCGCTCGGGCCGCGTAATTGGCAGCACCCGTCTGGGTCGGTGTAGGATAGCACGGGGTACCGCCATCGTCAACCCGATTGGCGGCCGGATGTGCTATTATGTAGGGTAAAACTTAGCGCGCAAGCGTTCCCCCGGTTAGCAACACTGAGAGGAGGGCACGCACAAGATGAGCGAGCGCACCACCAGACCCCTGACGATGGCCCAGGCGACCATCGCTTTCCTCAAGAACCAGTACGTCGAGCGCGACGGCGTAGAGCAGCCTTTCTTCGCGGGCATCTTCGGCATCTTCGGACACGGCATCGTGGCGGGTATCGGGCAGGCGCTCGGCCAGAACACCGACTTCCGCTACTACCAGGCGCGCAACGAGCAGGCTATGGTACACGCAGCCGCCGCCTACGCCAAGACGAAGTACCGCCTGCAGACCCTGGCGTGTACATCTTCCATCGGCCCGGGCGCTACCAACATGGTCACCGGGGCGGCCGCCGCAACCATCAACCGGGTGCCGGTGCTACTCTTGCCCGGCGATATCTTCGCCCGGCGCAACGTGGCGCCCGTGCTGCAGCAATTGGAGTCGGAGCACAGCCAGGACATCTCGGTGAACGACTGCTTCAAGCCTGTGAGCCGCTACTGGGATCGGATCAACCGGCCCGACCAATTGCTGATGTCGCTGCCCGAGGCGATGCGCGTGCTGACCAGTCCGGCCGATACCGGCGCTGTGACGCTCGCCCTGCCGCAGGACGTGCAGGCCGAGGCGTATGCTTACCCCGAGGCGTTTTTCCGCAAGCGCGTGTGGCACATCGCGCGCAACCGGCCCGACCGGGTCGCGCTAGAGCGCGCGGCCGAGCTGATACGGGCAAGCTCGAAGCCCATGATAGTGGCGGGCGGTGGGGTGCTCTACTCCGAGGCTACCGAGGCACTGCGCCGCTTTGTGGAAGCGACCGGCATCCCGGTGGGCGAGACGATGGCGGGCAAAGGGAGCCTGCGCTATGACCACCCGCTCAACCTGGGTGCTGTGGGCGTGACAGGGACGTTCGCGGCCAACCGGATAGCGAGGGATGCCGACCTGGTGATCGGCACCGGCACGCGCTACAGCGACTTCACCACCTCGTCCAAGACGGCGTTCCAGAACCCCGACGTGCGCTTCGTCAACATCAATGTGGCCGAGTTTGACGCGTACAAGCACCACGCCGTGCCGCTGGTGGGCGATGCGCGGGTCACGCTGGAGGAGTTGGGCGCGCTGCTGGAGGGGTGGAGGGTAGGCGAGGAGTATCGCCGGGCGGCCGAGCGGCTGCACGCCGAGTGGGACGAGGAGGTCGCGCGCATCTACAGCATCCGCAACTCCCCGCTGCCCAGTCAGGGCGAATTGATCGGCGCGGTGAACGAGGTGGGCGACCCCGATGGCATCATGGTGTGCGCGGCGGGCAGCATGCCGGGCGACCTGCACAAGCTGTGGCGAACGCGCCACCCGAAGAACTACCACCTCGAGTACGGCTACAGCACCATGGGCTACGAGATCGCGGGCGGACTGGGAGTCAAGATGGCTGCGCCGGAGCGCGAAGTGTACGTGATCGTGGGCGACGGCAGCTACCTGATGCTCTCGTCGGAGATCGTGACTTCGATACAGGAGGGGTATAAGCTCACCATCGTGCTTTTTGACAACCACGGCTTCAAGAGCATCGGCTCGCTCAGCCGCTCGCTCGGCCAGGGCGGCTTCGGCACGCGTTACGTCTACCCCAAAGACGGCGCGCTGCCGGGGGACGATACGAGAGAGGCGCAGACTTTGCCCGTGGACTTC
>DASTEB010000415.1:0-4452 GCA_035710025.1 Chloroflexia bacterium | reverse complement strand
CGTCGCGCTCACCTACGGCATCCTGAGGCTGGTGCGGCCCGACTGGGCGCTGCGCGGCACGCTCTTCTTCGCGTGGACCCCGCTCGTGCTGTTCGAGGTGCCGGGCAACGGGCACAACGACGCGGTCGTTGCCATGTTCGTGCTGGCCGGACTGTACGCTCTGGCGCTCGGCTGGCGTACAGCCGTCCTGCCCGCACTCGCGGCGGGCGCGCTTACCAAGTTCGTGCCAATCCTGCTCGTGCCCGCCGCCGCAGCCGCCATCTGGCGCGACCGTGCCCACAGGCCGACGCCCGGCGTTGCAGTCGACCCCGGCGAGGAGGAAGAGCGCCCCATGCGCTCCTCGACCGACGCCCTCAGCGCGCTCGCCTTCGGCGCGGTACTTTCGGTTGGGCTGGCGGCGGTGCTGTACGCGCCCTTCTGGACGAACCTGCAGGGCCTCCTGCCGCGCAACCGCGACCACCTGTTCACGGCGTCCATCGGCAAGGTGGTGCTCGATATGCTGGTGCGCGACTACGGCGTGGCCGAGGCGACCGCGCAGTCCGTCGTGCGCAACACCGCCTACGCCATCGTAGTGGTTGTGGCCGTGGCCGCGGCGCTGTACATCTTCCGGCAGCGCGACGCCTACACATGGGGCGGGCGCACCGAGCTTGTAAAACGCACCTTCGCCGCGTTCTATGAGATAATATTCGCCTATATAGCGGTGGCGGCGCTGTGGTTCCAGCCGTGGTACCTGCTGTGGCTGGTCGCGCTCACCGCGCCCACGGGCAGCAATACGCGAGTGAACCGCACGCTGCTGTTCTGCCTGGGCGGGGTGGCCAATTACTTCGTGTGGGACTATATCTGGCTGTGGAACAGGACCGACATCGGCACCAACCAGATCACGTCGGCGCTCGTGGTATACTCGCTGCCTCTGCTCTATACTCTGTACGTGTGGCTGAAGCCCACGTGGGACAAATACGGGCCGGAACCGCGGGGCCAGGCGCTCGAAAGCGCATGATCAGCAGCCCCCGGCGGGCAGCGCAACCCGGCCCAACAGGAGACACTTTTGCCGCCCAAGACGCTCATCATCCTCCCGACCTATAACGAGATCGAGAACCTGGAGGCCCTGGTAGGGGAGATACTGGACACCGGGCCATACGACATCCTCATAGTGGACGACAACTCGCCCGACGGCACGGGCGACCTCGCCGACCGCCTCTCAGAGCGGCACCCCGGCAGGGTGTTCGCCATGCACCGCGAGGCCAAGGAGGGGCTGGGCCGCGCATACGTGGCCGGGTTCAAGTGGGGGCTGGCACGCGGGTACGAAGTGCTGTTCGAGATGGACGCCGACTTCTCCCACAGCCCCATCCACCTGCCCCAGTTCATGCGCGAGATAGAGCGCGGCGCCGACCTCGTGCTCGGCTCGCGCAACATCAAGGGAGGGGGCACGCGCAACTGGTCGTTCCTGCGCCAGTTCATCAGCAAGGGCGGATCGCTGTACGCGCAGGTGATCCTGTGGTCGCCCTACCGCGACCTGACGAGCGGGTTCAAGGCGTTTCGGGCCGAGGTGCTCAAGTCACTCGACCTGGACAAGATACGCTCTAACGGCTACTCGTTCCAGATCGAGGTGACGCACCGGGCACACCAGATGGGCTTCAAGATCAAGGAGACGCCCATCATCTTCTACGACCGCAAGGTCGGCACGAGCAAGATGTCCTCGCGCATCGTGGCGGAGGCGATGCTGGTGGTGTGGCGCATCCGGCTGAGCAAGCCCGCCCGCCGCAGGCGGCAGCCCGCCGCAGCGGGGAAGTAGGCAGGACTCAGGGGTAAGTGGGCAGTGCGTGATAGGTGAGTCTTGGTTGGAGATTGTGCCGGTTGTCAGCCGTGTACCCGGCGCAAGACAAGCCCCCGAATGCGGGCGCAGGAATGTAGCCCAGGGCTAGCGCCCTGGGATGTGCGCCATCCAGAAATCGGCCCGCGAAGGCGGGCTCCAGGGCCATACCGCGATACCTCAAACATAAAACGCGTCAGCCTGGACCACTGCCCGGGGTCGATACGCCGCCGGGGTCACGTCGCGAGCACCTGCCATAAGCCCGCCTTCGCGGGCCGATGTTTGGGGGTGGGCTCATCCCAGGGTGATACCCTGGGCTACATCCCTGCGCCCCCATACGGGGGCTTGTCTTGCGGCGGGCACACGGCTAAGTATAAACGCATCCTCCCTTTATCCTGCTGCCTTCTGCCTACTTCCGGCCTCCCACAACCGGCATTCCGGCAGGGATCACAACCTCGGAGTCCACCTGCACGGGCACCTGCATCTTGTCGCCCGGGTTGATGTTGTGAGCGCGGAAGAAGCCCTGGTTGACCTCCAGCGCGTAGCGGTACACCCCCGAGGGGTCCACCCCGCTGGTGTCGAGCGGCTGCATGTCCAGCGTGTCGATTATCGTGCCGTCCGCCTGGATGAAGGCGATGCTGAGGGGCAGGATGGTGTTAGCCATCCAGAAGCCGCTGGTGGTATCGCCCTGGAAGTCGAACAGCATCCCCGCGTCAACGGGCATGCTCGAGCGAAACATCAGCCCAAGCTGGCGCGACTCTATCGTGTCGGCAATCTCCACGTTCACCACCACTTCCTCGCCGTCCGAGTTGGTGATCGTCACCGTGCCGGTCTTGAGCACGGGCGCGGCGGTGAGTGTCGCCACGGCCCCGGGTATGGGCGTGCCAACCAGCGCGGTAGGCGGCACCCACGGCTCGCTCGACGTGGCCGTAGTGGCCGTGGCGGCGGGCACGGGCGTTGGGGTATCGGGCGGGAGGGATGTGGCCGTAGCGGCGGCAGTCGGCGTGCTCGCGGTGGTGGGTGTGCTCTGCGCCGCGGGTAGGCCGGTCGCTGCGCAGGCGTACAGGGCGAGGACGGCGACCGCCCCCAGCACGACGGCAAAGGCTCGTTTCACCGGCGCTCGGCCGGAATCGGGTAGGGCGTGCATGCTACTTCATACCTTATCGCGCTGCACCCGCGCAAGGCGGCAGTACGGCGGCATGCTTTGTGGAAACAGCACCTGTTGACAACAGGGGTATACTAAGAGCGCGACCCAGAAGACCTTCTGAGACCCTACAAGACCCTTAGCGGCACCGCACGCCGGGAGTATGCGCCCCGGCTACCGGCCATTCCCCGGGCCTACCGGCAGCCGCCACACAGAAAGCGCGGCCCAATATGGAGATCGCCAGGAACCAACCCCTGAGCGGGCTGACCTACGCGGTGGTGGACGTTGAGACCACCGGCCTGTCGGCGCGCACGGGGGACCGCATCTGCGAGGTGGCTGTGGTCGTCGCCCGCGACGGCAAGCCGGTGGACCAGTTCCAATCACTGGTGAACCCCCAGCGCCCCATCTCGTACGGCGCGACCGCGGTCAACGGCATCTCCAACGCCATGGTGCGCGACGCCCCGCCATTCCGCAAGGTCGCACCCATGCTGGCCCAGGCGCTCGACGGCGCGGTGCTGGTGGCGCATAACGCCTCATTCGACCTGTCGTTCCTCTCGGCCGAGATGGCCCAGGCGGGCGTCGAGCCTCCCTCCAACCCGGTGATAGATACCCTCGCGCTGGCCCGGCGCTGCTACACGTTCGGGTCGAACAGGCTGGGCAACGTGGCCCGCTCGCTCGGCATCCAGACACAGGGCCTGCACCGCGCCCTGGCCGACGCCACGGTGACCTGGTACGTGCTCAAGCGCTTCCTGTGGGACCTCGAAGCTCAGGGCGTGAGCACGCTGGGCGACCTGCTGCGAATCCAGGGCTCGCTAACGCCCCTCGGCGGGTGGAACATGGCCCCGCCTATTATGGAGTGGGATGGCACCCAGCCCTACTGCCCCATCCAGGGACTGCCGCCGCTGGTCGAGCAGGCGATGCGCGCCCACTCGCCCCTGCGCATCCGCTACGCGGGCAGTGACGGCCGCCAGAGCGAGCGCGTAGTGCAGCCCCTCCGCGTCACCCTGCGCGAGCAAGCCACCTACCTCGTCGCCTACTGCCACCTCAAGCAGGAAGAGCGCACCTTCCGCCTCGACCGCATCGTGGAGCTGCGGATAGAGGGGTTGGTGGGGTAGCGCCCCACCTCGAGGCGCAGACCCGCGCACCCGGGACGTAAGCCGACCCGCTCACCCAACTGGAAAGCAAGCCCGCGCAGGCGGGCGGCAGAGAATCGCCCCGTGGCGTAAGCCCCGGGAGCAGCGCCAATTCTAGACGCGTAGCCCGCGCAGGCGGGCGTAAGAGAATCGCCCCGCGGCATAAGCCCGGGGCAATCTCACCTTAGGCATCCCGTTCGGGTCCGTAACAACCCTACCACAGATACCGCTCGTCAAATTCGATTCCGTGCTTCCTGAGCAAGCCCCTGTACTCATGCTCGAACGACATCGTACGGTGGTGCTCCTCTTGCTCGTCGATGTAGCGCCCCACCTTCTCCGCCATCGACTCGCTCACGCTGAACGCG
>DASTEB010000414.1:0-3671 GCA_035710025.1 Chloroflexia bacterium | reverse complement strand
TTCCGCACCTCCGGAGGGTTACGATGCGCGCTCGGGCCAATTGCGGGCGGCCCGGTCGTTTCGCCCCTGTTATACCACACCACGCCCGAATCGCCCTTCTGTTCTCGAACACAAAGGCGCAACGACGCAACGGACGATACGATTGAACCGCAGAGACGCAGAGAGCGCAGAGAACGCGCAGAGATTATTGCGTGGGGGCTGGTACCTGTGTTAGCATGGCTGCCGGGCTCCGATGAAATCTCTGTGTCCTATGAGCCTCTGCGCCCTATGCGTTAGATGAATGTGGGCGGGCGGAGCCTACCTGACCACGAGCTGGGTCTGCTGACCCCTCGCCGCGTGGCCGGGAAGGTCACAGATGATGGTGTACGTGCCGGGCTGTAGCTCGACCTCGAGCGTCTGCTCGCCGTCGGCCGCACTGAAGTTGGGCGTCTTGGCGACGGTGCCCGAGTCGCCTGTGACGGTGAAGTTGTGCGCGAATTGCCCCCGGTTGGTCACGACGAAGGTGATCTTACCCGCGGCGACTTCCTGCGTGCTCAGGTCGATGGCCCACTCGCGCAGGGTGGCCTGCACCTCGGTGCCGCCGCCCGCTGCCGCTCCATCGCCGAGCGCTGTCGTGGCTGTGACCTCAGGCTCGGGCGCGGGCTCGGCGGTGGCAGTGGGCACTACCTCGGTCACGCCGCCCATGTCGCCCATGTCCTCGGTTGCCGTCGCGGCGGCCTCAGGCTCGGGCGCGGCGGTGGTCGCCGTAGCCGCGACGGTCGCGGTCGCGCTCTGGCCCGCATCGCTTCCGGTGCCCGGTCCGGTCGAGTTGGCCTGCCCGCACGCCGCGAGCACGAGCATCATTACCAGCGCGAGGGCGATTGCGAGACCCACGCGCCTGATAGTTGGCTTGCTGTTTTGCCGGTTTTCGTTGTCAATCATCGACGGTATATCCTTCCTGGTTCGCAGTCTAGGTTGTTAGCAAAGGGAGGATCTTGCCGGTGGCCCCTCCGCCGTCCCGGCCCTATCCAATATAGATGCTCAACATTAAAGCAAGCTGGGAGGATAGTTAGAATCTGATTAAGACGGCAGCGCGATAAGCACCCGAGTGCCAGCCCTTGCGGCCCCAATCGTGCATAATATAGATGCACACATGGTATCGCCAATTCGCGACGCACTCACAGATATGGCCGGACGCCGGGCAAACGGCGCGGTCGGGCGCGAGCTTACCCGCGCTGCGTTGGCGGCGTTCGGGGCGCTCGGGGTGACGGGCGCGGGGATGCTCGCCTACGCTACGGGCATCGAGCCGCACTGGATCGAGCTGAAGCACGTCGATATCACGCTGCCGCGCCTGCCCGCCCAGTTCGACGGCTATCGCATCGTCCACCTGAGCGACATCCACGCGGGCATCTGGCTGCCCGACGACCGCCTTGAGCAGGTGGCGGGCATCGTGAACGCGCAAGACCCCGATCTCGTGGCCATCACGGGCGACTTCGTCACGCTTACCTACCTCGAAGCGCCAGACCACATCGTGCCCGAGATGCAGATGCTCAGGGCGCGCGACGGGGTGGTGGCCGTGCTGGGCAACCACGACTATTGGGGAATCCTGGGCCACCGGCAGATACGCTACGTGATCCGCGAGAGCCGTATGATCGACCTGAACAACGACGTGCGCACTCTCGAGCGCGACGGGGCGGTGCTGCACCTGGCCGGGGTCGACTCGGCCCGCGAGCACATGGCCCGCCCCGACATCGTGCTGCGAAAGCTCCCACGCGAGGGGGCGACGATCCTGCTGGCCCACGAGCCTGACTTCGCCGACGTCACGGCGCGCGCCGGCCGCTTCGACCTGCAGCTATCGGGCCACTCGCACGGGGGGCAGGTGGTCGTGCCCGCGTACGGCCCTCCGCACCTCCCGCCGATGGGCAAGAAGTACCACACCGGCCGCTACCGCATCGGCAACATGGTGCTCTACACCAACCGCGGCCTGGGCGTGGTGGGCCTGCCGGTGCGCTTCTTCTGCCGCCCGGAGATCTCGGTCATCACGCTCCGCTCGCCCAGGGTGTAACGACACGCCCGGAACGTGGGTCAGCTGCAATGTGTGGTGGATGCACCTCGGCACGCCGCGCCCGGCGGCTGAAGAATGCTAAGTACTTACTGGGGCGATGATCCCCAAGGCTGCGGCCGCCCGCACAACGCCCGGCAACTAAAGTTGCGGGCTACACTTACAAAGTCCGGCCTGCGCCGGACTGTCTCGCAAACAGGCCGTGCTCATGGACAAGCGCGACCTAGCCCGTAGATGGCCGGCACCGAAGGTGCAAGGCCGAAGTCGGCCCTTCGGCCGACTTCGTAAATGTAGCCCACGGCTTTAGCCGCCGGGCGATGCCCTACCCAGGCCTCACCCACCGCACGCCGTCGTCTATCTTCTGCCTTCTGCCTTCTGCCCTCTGCCTACTGCCCGCTACGGCACCGTGCCCATGCGCACGATGCTGTTGCCCTCGGTGTCCACCACGTACACCGTACCGTCGGCGTCGGCCCAGATGCCGGTCGGCCTGACGAGCGCGCCCGAGCCGTCGTCTGACTTCTGCCCGGCCACCTGCCCGTCCGGCCCGAACTTGAGCACGGCCTTGCCCGCCGGCGCGGTGGCGTACACGTTGCCCGCCTCGTCCACCGCCAGGAACGGCTCGTTGTACGGTACAGGCTCCCACATACCGGCGGGCACCGGCCACTGCGTGATCTCCAGCGCGTCGGGGCCGATCTTCTGGATGCGGCGGTTGTTCGTGTCGGCCACGTACACGTTGCCCGCGCCGTCGGCCGCGATACCCACAGGCTCGTTGAACTCCTGCGGGCCGTTGTAGGCGTACCCGCTGCTCGTCTTCTCGGGCGTCACCTGGCTGCCGATCTCACCCACAGGCTCGCCGTCGGGCGTGAACACAAGCACCCGCTTGTTGCCCGTGTCGGTCACGTACACATTGCCGTCCGGCCCGATGGCGACGCCCCGAGGCCCGAAGAACTTCACGTCGGCCCCGCCCTCGGCCGCCGACACCGGGTCGGCCAGGTTGATGAACTGGCCCCACTTCAGCAGGAACTTGCCCTCAGAGTCGAACTTCTGGATGCGGTGGTTCCACGTATCGGCCACGTACACGTTGCCCTGCGCGTCCACCGCGATGCCGCCCGGCCCGCTGCCAATCGCTTCGTCCGAGTAGGGGTTGAACTGGCCGTCGCCGTTGCCCTTCGAGCCGAACGACAGGATGAACGTGCCCTCCGGGTCGAACTTCTGCACGCGGAAGTTGGCCGTATCCACCACGTAGAAGTTGCCCTCGGCATCGCGCGCTATCCCCCTAGGCAGGTTCCACTGCCCCGGGTTCGCTCCCACGCTGCTCCGCGTGAACAGGGCCACCGGCGTGGCGTTGGAATCTATCGTCGGGGCCACTACAGGCCCGCCCGGCGTGGGCGTGGCGGCGGCAGGGGGCGGAGGCGGCTGGCCCGTGCCCGAGATGGTGTCGGTCACTTCGTACAGCACCGTCGTGCCCGACCTGAACGCCTCGCGCATGGCCTGCCTGAACACGCCCTCGGCGTACTCGGTCATCTGCTCGCCCGGGTTCGACGGCGCCCAGCCCGGCTGCCCGCGCTCGGTCGCGCCCGCCACCACGTAGCGCACGCCGTACCTGTTCAACAACTCGAGCACGCGCTCG
>DASTEB010000413.1:0-3335 GCA_035710025.1 Chloroflexia bacterium | reverse complement strand
CGCGAGATCATGAACACGCGGCTCGTCCCGGCGCTGACCGGGCTTGAGGCGGTCAAGGTCGAACTGATGGAGGACACCTACTCCGGGGCCGCCGAGGAGATAGCGCGCTGGCGCATGGCGATGGTGGGCGCGGCCGGGCTGTTGGCGTTGGTGCTGCTGCTGGGCCTGTTCGCGATCAGGCGTATGCATTACCGATGGTCGTGGCCGGTGGGAGCGGCGCTTGGGCTGGTCGTTGTGCTCGGCCTGTTGATGTGGTACCAGCTTGACAGGGCAGCCCAGGACGCCCGGGTAATGGTGCGCCAGGCCTACGACAGCGTCGCCGGGGTGCAGGACATGTCGGCCAACATGAGCCAGGCGCGGGCGCTCGAGTCGATCGCGATATTCGACCCGGAGCAGTCGGAGCGCCACTTGAACAGCTTCGAGCAGTACCACGCCCTGGTCGAGCAGCGCCTTTGCGGGCCGCGTGACTGCACGCTCAACAGCTTCCTCGCGGCCGGCAACAGCGAGCGCATCGACGAGACGGTGGCCGAGCGCGCGAGCGAGGAGCAGAGTCTGCTCGGCCTGCCGAGGCCGCCGCTGGTGGCAAACGTCGCCTTCCCGGGGCAGGCCCCGGCCTACGAGCAACTTCGCACCGACTACCGCGCATGGCTCGACGCCCACGGCACTCTCGCCGACCAGGTGCGTGGGGGCGACCTCGGCGGCGCCTCGGCTACGTCCTCCGGGCAGAGCGTGACTGCCTTCGACAAGGCCGTGCAAAGCGCGAACTCGGCAGCCCAGGTTGCCCGGGCCGAGTTCGACAAGATCTGGCAGGGCGTCTACCTGACCACGGGCATCAACCGCGCGCTGGCGTTCGCGTTCCTGCTCGCCGGGCTGGCGGCGGCATGGGGTATCTGGGCAAGGCGCTCCGAGCTGTTCCTCTAGACAACATCCGCCTGTGTACCTCCCGGACTCGCCCGACGCCATCAACGCCGCTTACCTTGAGCCCCTGCTGAGGCAGTTCACCGGGGAGCCTCACCTGGAGGTAGCCGCCTTCAGCGTGGAGCGACTGAACAAGGGCACGTCGGGCTCTCAACTCTACGTCGTCTCTGTCGATCGGACCTCCGATAATGTGTCCTTGCGGTTCATCCTGAAAGTCAACGGCGGGCAAAAGGAAGTCTTCTTCTACCGGGACCTTGCATCTCGCGTCCCGGTTGATGTCCCGCGCGTTCTGGACGCTCGCATCCTCGACGACGGCCGTGCCTGGCTGCTCATGGAGGAGATCGCAGACGTAAAGGACCCCCTGACCTGGGATGAAGCAGACTACAAGGCTGTGCTCTCCGATATGGCGCGGCTCCACGCACAATTCTGGGGGCAGACCCACCTGCTGGACGACTGCACCTGGCTGTGGCGGCCTGATGAACGGTCGCTGCAGGAGCTCGCTGCCGCGCGGAAAAGCGACCTTGAAGTGATCACTGGGTCGTGGCTGCCGCAGGCGCTGCCTGAGGTGTTCGGCACGGACCGGCTGTCGCTGGCAAAATTGGTTCTGGAGCAACCGGACAGCGTATTCGGCCCTTTGCTAGCAGCGGGGACCACGCTGGTCCACGGCGATTACTGGTTCCACAACGTTCAAATCACCGGCACGGGGCGCCGCTCGCTCGTGGACTGGCAAGATCCGCAAGTCTGGTCGGGCCTCTGGGAACTGGTCTACTTCCTGAACCTTCTATTGGCGGTGGGGCCGGGCCACTTTCGAGAGGAGTTGCCCTTCGATGAAGGTCTGATGGTCGGCTGGTATGCTGACGCCCTGGCCGAAGCCGGAGTGGACGTCCCGAGAGGCGCGTTTGACCAGGCTCTGCTGGCAGCCTGCGTCTGGCACCCGCTGCAGCACTGGGTGCGCCAGTACGGCTACGCAATTACCCGGGACCTGCTGCCCACAAGGGACCTCCGGGACGCATACCCCGGCGCGGTTCGATTCCTGGTATCTACGTTCTCCCGCTGGGAACGGGACGCGCGTACCTTGCTGGGAGTTTAGGCGCTCAGGATTCCGGTCAGGGGGCAGCCAGAGTAGGCCGGCTGCCGTTCGGCAGCACGTGCGAGCCGCTTCCCATCTCGTACTCGGCGGCGGTCTCCACGGCGTACTCGTACGCCTGCTCGGTGTTCATGTCGCGGCCCTGGTCACGCGCTTCGGCGAAGAGGTCGGGCCCAAGCGTCGCTTCGAGCCGCGAAGTCAGGTTCGCGCCGATGGTGCGGCCGAAGTAGTCCATGTGCGCGCCCAGCCGCCGGTACACCGCCTCCGACGCGCCCATCAGCCGGGCGGCCCTGCGCCCGCGCCCCGACGCCGCGGCCACCCCGGCGAGGGCCATCAGGCAGGTGCCCATATCGTAGCGGGCGTGCTCCTCGTGGAACGTCTCCAGCGCGCCACGCAGCGATCCGGCCGCCTCGTCCAGCCTGCCGCGGTTCAAGGCGATCAGCCCGAGCACGACCTTGCCCTGCGTCCACGCGTTCACCCCGCCAAGCGACTCGTAGATGCCCATGACCTCCTGCGTCAGCTCTTCTGCCCGGTCTAGCCGACCCTGTGCCAGCGCGACCAGGCCCATCTCGCCCAGCGCGGCGGCGGTGCCGCTCTTGTTGCCCAGGCGGTTGCTCGACTCGAGCACGCGCTCGAGTAGCTCTTCGGCGATCGCGAAGTCCCCCCGGTTGCGCGCCACCACCGCTATCATCTGCTCGGTGCGCGTCGTGCCCCACTGGTCGCCCATCTCGCTGAACAGGTCGACAGCCTCGCGCAGGAACGCCTCGGAGCGGTCGAACTGCCCCAGCACCATCGCCAGGAACCCGAGGAGGTTGAGCACCGAGGCCATGCCCTGCCTGTTGCCCATGCCACGGTAAATCTGCAACGCCTCGCTAAGCGCCCGGTCGGCCCTATCGTAATCGTCGCGCAGCACGCTGAGCGTGCCAACCTCCTGAAGCACCTCGGCGAAGCGCGCCGGCTGGGTGCCCAGCGTCCGCCACAATTCGATGCTCGCCCCCAGGCGCTCGTTGGCGACGGCATAGTCGCCCTGGCGGTTCGCCACAACGCCCGCGAAGTGAAGCAGCCGGGCGCGCAATTCGCGAAGGCGCCGGGCCCGTTCGTCCTCGGCGGCGGGCAGTGCGCGGTCGAGCCGCTCAAGCGCTTCCTCGGTGGCGCGGCGGCCCTCGGTCCAGTGGCCGCGGCGTAAGAAGAACTTGCTCAGAGCAAGGCACAGCCGCGCACCGATCTCCACCTCCTCGTCGCCCGCCGCGAATGCCCAGACGAGCGCGGCGCGCAGGTTGGCATGCTCGGCCTCCAGCCGGTCGAGCCATTCGTTCTGCCTGCCGCCCGT
>DASTEB010000412.1:0-3950 GCA_035710025.1 Chloroflexia bacterium | reverse complement strand
GGGGTACGCCCCCGGCGGCCAGGAAAGCGCCGACGTGCTGATCGTGAACACGTGCGGGTTCTTGCAGGCCTCGACCGACGAGTCGGTGGGCGTGCTGGGCGAGCTTGACCGCAAGCGCAAGCCCGGGCAGTTGCTGGTGGCTGCGGGGTGCGCCTCGCACCGGTACGGCGGCGAATTGAGGGAGCGCGTGGCGGGCATCGACGCGCTGCTGAGCACGCGGCAGTGGCCGGAGATCGCCGCGCTGGTGGATCACCTGCGCACAGGGAGGGCACTCCCGAGCGCGAACGGCGAGCCGCTGCCCGTGATCGGGCACGTGGGGCAGATGGGGAGCAGCGTGCTGGGCGCGCCTCTCGCCCCGGTGCAGCCCACCGCGCAGCTAAAGCGCTTCCGGCGCAAGGCCACGGGGCCGAGCGCCTACGTGAAGATCAGCGAGGGGTGCGACCACAAGTGCGCCTTCTGCATCATCCCGGCTATCAGGGGCAAGCATGTGTCGCGCCCGGCGGACGAGATCGCGGCCGAGGTGGCCGACCTCGCCGAGCAGGGCGTGAAGGAAGTCGTGCTGATCGCGCAGGACAGCACGTACTACGGCGTGGACCTGGGGATGCGCGACGGGCTTGCCCACCTGTTCGACGCGATAGCCGAGCAGGCGCCCGGCATCATGTGGGTCAGGCTGATGTACGCCTACCCCACGCAGCTTACGCCCGGCATGATCGAGGCGATGGCGCGTCACCCGCAGGTGGCGAAGTACATCGATATCCCCTTGCAGCACGCGCACCCCGATATGCTCAAGCGCATGAAGCGCCCGAACGACGTGGAGCGCAACCGCAAGCTGATCGGCGCGCTGCGCGAGGCGATGCCGGAGATAGCCATACGCACCACGTTCATCGTGGGCTACCCCGGCGAGACCGACGAGGAGTTCCGCGCGCTGACCGATTTCCTCGACGAGATGACGTTCGATAACGTCGGCATGTTCACCTACTCGCCCGAGAAGGGCACGCCCGCAGCCGAGCTGCCGGGGCAGGTGCCCGAGAAGGTCAAGCTGAAGCGCTACCGCGAGGCGATGCTGCGCCAGCAGAAGATAACCACGGCGAAGAACCGCGCCATGGTGGGCAATACGGTCGAGGTGCTGGTAGACGGCGAGGGCACGCTGGAGGACGGCAAAGGCCGTACGGTGCCCATCTACGCCGGGCGCACCTACCGCCAGGCCCCCGAGGTCGACGGCATGGTGTTCGTGCGGGCTCCCAAGGGCCGCACGCTCGCGACAGGCGACGTGGTACAGGTTCAGGTGACCGAGAGCACGGAGTACGACCTGTGGGGTAAGGTGCGAGGGTAGGACCGGGCACCCTGTGCTCGACGGGCACGACTTGCATTGCACCGGTGCCCGGCGGTTGATGTGCGTACACGATCAGGTGATGATCCGGGACATCGCGCCGCCCGCAGGACGCCCGGCGAATATATTCGCGGGCTATAGTTACGAAGTCGCCCTACGGCGACTGCGGCCGGGCACCTGCGGTGGGCCGCCACGCGGCACTTCCGTGCCGGCCATCTGTGGGGAAGACCGTACTAATCCGTCAATAAGCTCTTGAGGAGAGACAGTCCGCCCTATGGCGGACTTCGTCATTGTAGCCCGCGGATTTATCCGCCGGGCGATATCGGCCGCGAACTCACGGTAACGGCTGCACTTCAGCTAGCACGCATTTGTGGCTTGGGCGGAACTCAGCCTACACTGTGCTATACTGTTGATCAGGCAGACGTACTAGCTTGTCGATGATCAGACAATCTGACCTTTCGCGCATCCGATATTGCTAAGATACTCTGACCAGGCGGGAGGTGACGCGTGATTGCTGAGGCAGACGGGGTCAACAGGCGGCTGATCGGGGCGCTGTTGAGGGTGCCTTACCAGGAGGGCGTGAGGTTCGTACACAGGGGGTTGTCTGAGGCGGGGTACGCCGACCTCCGACCCGCGCATATGACCGTGTTCCAGCATATCAACGAGGCGGCAGGCTCGCGGCTCACCGCGCTGGCCGACTCGGCCCAGATGACCAAGCAGTCCATGGCCTACCTGGTGGAGCACCTTGAGAAGCGGGGATATGTCCAGCGCGTGCGCGATCCCGCCGACGGACGCGCCCGCCTGATCGTGCTGACCGAGCGGGGCAAGGGCGTCATGGCGGCCGGGCGCACGCTCGTGCGGGCGGTGGAGGACGAATGGGCCGCGCGCTACCTGTCCAAGCGCGATATGAAGCAGCTTCGTCAGCTGTTGAAGCAGCTTGTCGCGGGGCTGGACGGCACGCGGCCCCGGGGCTAGCGGTTGAACGTGCTCAGGAGCAGCGTGGGGCGGTCGCTCACCATGCCGTCCACGCCCGCCTCGGCCACGGCCAGCATGTCCTCGGCTGTGTTCACCGTGTACACGAACACGAACTTGCCCAACTCGTGGGCGCGCTGCACCTGGTCGGGGCGGGCCAGGGGCGACTGGTAGTGGGGGCAGTAGGCCTGCACCGTGTCGTCCGGCACGACGAACTCCTCCTGCCCGGGCGGGTACAGGTAGCCCAGGGGCAGCGCGCCGTCTAGCGTGCGCATCTTGCGGATGGCGGCGTGATCGAACGAGATGCACCACAGGTTCTCGGCGCCGCGCGTCCACATCTCGCCCAGCAGCGCTGCTACCTTCTCCTCCATGCCGATGTACAAGCGCACGTCCTTTATCTCGGTCACGATGCCCACGCCCGCCTCCACGCACAGCTCCAGCACGTCGCGCAGGGTCGGCACGTGCTCGCCCGCGAACCGGGGGGCGAAGTGCGAGCCTGCGTCCACGCTCTGCAGGTCGGCCAACGTGACGTCGCGCACGGGGCCTTTGCCGGTGGTGGTACGGTCGAGAGTGGGGTCGTGCAGCACGACGGGCACGCCGTCGCGGGTCATCTGCACGTCAAGCTCTACGTAGCGGGCGCCTATTTCGATGGCGTGGCGGAACGAGGCCATGGTGTTCTCGGGGGCCTCGAGCGAGCCGCCGCGGTGGGCGATCAGGATGGGTGTCTGGGGTTGCATATTGACCTCTGGTTGGGAAAAGTGAGGTGGGGTGCGCCCGATCAGCCGCGAGGGGGCGGCCCACCTGAGCGAATCCGTGCTGCGTGTTCGACCTGCAGCGCCTGTCCTTCGCGCAGGAAGTCGCGCAGCAGGGCAAGTTCCTCCTCCGAGTATTTCCGCAAGCGCTCCGTTCCGGCCTCGCCGATCGGGCCGTAGATCTCTTCGATAAGCCGCCGGGCCTCCTCGGTAAGTTCCACCATCACGGTGCGGCGGTCGTCCGTGCTGCGCACCCGGCGTGCGTACCCGGCTTTCTCCAGCCGGTCGATGGCGGTGGTGGTTGCGCCGGGGCTGAGGCCGCTCGCCTGGGCCAGTTGGCCCGCACTCATCGTGCCACGGCTGTAGAGCAGGCCGAGGCAGCGCTGGTCGGTGCGGTTGATGCCGAGCCGGGCGCTCGCCGCCTCATCTACCAGGTCGGACGCGCTCTGGAACTCGGCGACCTCACGCGCTACTTCTTGAATGAGTTGTCGGTGTAGGTGATTTGACATTCGAAATATTCTATGGTAGAATGTTCTCAGAGGCAAACTTACGCCTCACGGAGAGTATAGCATATAGACGGCCGCCCGGGTCAAGCGCAGGGACCCCTCGCGCACCCGGTCCGGTACATCACAGACCATACAGGAGAGAAAGCAATGTCGAACATCAATAGTCTACCCCGCTGGCTCAAGCCGGCGAACAAGCTTGTGATCGCCCTGCAGCGCATGGGCCTCCCTCTCGGCACGATACACGTGCTGTCGGTGCCAGGCCGCCGCAGCGGCAAGATGCGCACCACGCCGGTGTCGCTAATGACGGTAAACGGCACTCGGTACATCATCGGCGGCGCGGCCCAGGCCGACTGGGTGAAGAACGCCCAGGCCTCGGGCTGGGGCATACTG
>DASTEB010000411.1:0-6425 GCA_035710025.1 Chloroflexia bacterium | reverse complement strand
GCCCGGCAGCGCTGGAACAAGAGGAAGCAAATAAGATCGACGGAGGAATAGAGGAGTAATGGAGACGGATATTAGAGAGACCCCGAACGCGCAGGAAGCGCAGACGGCAGCGGCCGTTGCCGCGGAGCCGCAAAAGTATTCACGGGGCCAGATTCTTGCGGTAATGTCGAGCGTGCTGCTCGGCATTCTACTCGCCGCGCTCGACCAGACAATAGTTGGACCCGCCCTGCCGCGTATCATCGCTGACCTGCAGGGCTTCGACCGCTACGCGTGGGTGGTGACCATCTACCTGCTCACCTCAACCATCACCGTGCCCATCGTAGGCAAGCTGTCCGACATGTACGGCCGCAAGTGGCTGTACCTGGCGGGTATCGTGGTGTTCCTCATCGGCTCGGCCCTCTCGGGCGTCAGTGCCGACATGAACCAGCTTATTATCTTCCGCGGCATACAGGGTGTGGGCGCGGGCATGCTGTTCGCCCTGGCGTTCACAATCATCGCCGACCTGATCCCGCCCGCCGAGCGCGGGCGCTGGCAGGGCCTGTTCGGCGCGGTGTTCGGCCTCGCCTCGGTGATCGGCCCCACGGTCGGCGGCTTCCTGACCGACAACCTTAGCTGGCACTGGGTGTTCTTCGTGAACGTGCCCATCGGCTTGATCGCCATCGCGGTGCTGCTGATTACCTTCCCGAGCGAGAAGAGCAGGCGCGTGACCCTGCACAATATCGACTGGCTGGGCGCGGGCGCGCTTACAGCGGGACTGGTGCCGCTGTTGATCGCCCTGTCGTTCGGCGGCTCGGAAGGCTGGGCGTGGGACTCGCCGCTGGTGCTCGGCATGCTGGCCGCGGCGGTGGTGTTCCTCGTGCTGTTCGTGTTGATCGAGAGGCGGGCAAAGGAGCCGATCATCCCGCTCGACCTGTTCAAGAACAACACCTTCTCGCTATCTACCTTCATCGTGTTCGTGACGGGCGTGGGCATGTTCGGCGCGATCCTGTACATCCCCCTGTTCATCCAGGCGATCCAGGGCGGCAGCGCAACCGAGAGCGGCAACAGCGTGATGCCCATGACGTTCGCCATGATAGTGTCGAGCGTGATCACAGGGCAGATCATATCGCGCTCGGGCAAGTACAAGGTGATCGCCATCATCGGGACGGTATTGGTCACGCTGGGCATGTTCCTGCTGTGGACCATGAACATGGGCACCGAGCGGTGGGTCACCATCGCGTACATGATCGTGCTGGGGCTTGGCCTGGGCGTTGCGATGCCGCTGTACACGCTGATCGTGCAGAACGACTTCCCGATCCAGCGCGTGGGCGTGGTGACGTCGTCGCTGCAGTTCTTCCGCTCGATCGGCAGCACGGTGGGCGTGGCGATCCTGGGCACGGTGGTGAACGCACAGTTCCACGACCGCATAGGCCCTGAGCTGCGTAACGCGCTCGCCGCGTCGCCCCTTCCTCCCGCGCCGAGCGGCGCAGGCGGCGTGTCGGCGATCGACAGGCTGGTGCAGGGGTTGAGCAACGTCAACCCGCAGGCGCTGCTTAGCCCGGACGGCGCGGCCCAGCTGCAGGCGCAACTAATCGGCATGGGCGTGCCTCAGCAGTATGCAGGCACGATCACCGAAGCGGTGTTCACGGCGCTGAAGCCTGCCCTGTTCGGGGGCATCAACGAGGCGTTCCTGATCGGCGCGCTGCTGCTGGCGACCACGCTGGTGGGCGTGCTGTTCCTCAAGGAGATCCCGCTGCGCAAGAGCAACATGGGCGCTGTGAGCCGCATGGCCGAGGGCGGCGGAGAGCCGGGCGAGTCGAGCGAGCTTGACGTGGCCGCGATGCGCGCAGGCAGGCAGCTTGCCGCTGAGGGCGTGCCCGCCACTACCCTCCCGCCCCGCGAGAACCGCCGGCTGATGATCGACCCGGACTAGCCAGGTCGTACGAACGGATTAGTGGAGGCAGGGACTTTCGGCGGTCCCTGCCTTTGTCGTTCCTACGTATAATAGCAGCGCAGCGTAATAGCAGCGTAGCGCGACCGCCCGCTTTTCTGTACCGCGCAACCTTCTCCCGCCGGGCGCGTTATCCATATGCAACGGCCGCCTGAGCGGCCTTCGCGGGTAGAGCACCCGCATGGAGGGGAGACAGTGAACAAGGTAAGAGTGTTGACGGCATTGCTGGCCGTCATGGTATTGGCCGGTGGGCTGCAGTATGGCGCACCGGCCCAGGCGCAGGGGCAGCCTACGGCGCGGCGCTACTTCCCCGAGACCGGGAAGACGGTGCAGGGGCGGTTCCTGCAATACTGGGAGCAAAACGGAGGCCTGCCCCAGCAGGGTTACCCCCTGTCCGAGGAGATGGCCGTGCGCTCGGAGATAGACGGCAGGACCTACACGATGCAGTTCTTCGAGCGGGCGGTGTTCGAATACCACCCCGAGAACCAGTGGCCGAATGACGTGCTGTTGTCGCTGCTCGGCTCGCTGCGCTACAACGCCAAGTACCCGGGCGGCGCCCCCGGCCAGAAGCCCAACGTCGACCCCGGCGCAGTGGTGTTCAACGAGACGGGCAAGCGGGTCGGCGGCTCGTTCCTCCAGTACTTCCGCACGCACGGCGGCATCCGCCAGCAGGGCCTGCCGATCTCCGACGAGTTCACAGAGGTGTCGGACCTCGACGGCAAGCCGTATACCGTCCAGTACTTCGAGCGGGCGGTGTTCGAGTGGCACCCGACCAACCAGCCGCCGTTCAACGTGCTGCTCGTACACCTGGGCCGATTCGCTTACGAGCAGCACCAGTCAGCCGTACAGCCGCCCGTATTCCCGCCGCTCGCCGCCGGCAAGGCCCGATACAACCCGGAGGCATCGGACCGCTACCTCATCTGGCTGGAGGGCTTGCCCCAGGAAGAGGGTACCGGGCTTGACCGCAGCCTCGACGTCATGGGGCTCGACCTTGGCACGAACACGCCCGTCGTGGTGACCAACGCGCCGGGCGACCAGGTTCTCGCCAGGGTGGACGGCTCGGTAGTGGTGTGGAAGAGTGACACGCTGGGTTGTGCGCAGTGCGCCGATGCCGGAATCTACGCGAAGGACCTCGCCACGGGGCAAGAGTACGTGGTCTCGACGTTCGGCGGCGGGCCGGATCAGGACTCTCCCGCGGTTACGGGGCGCACAGTCGGCTGGATACAGAGAGGGCCGGCCCCGCGCATCATGGTCAGCAATATCGACACGGGCGCGACCAATCCACTGCGCCAGGTAGACGCTTCGGTCTACCTCAGTGACCTGCGCATGAGTGGCGGCTATGCCGTGTGGAACGAGGTAGTGGTCAACTCGCTCGAAAGCCCCGGTAAGGAGTCGCGCATCATGGCGCACCGGTTGGGCAGTGGCGAGCCTTTCACGGTGATGACCTACGTGCTCGGCGAGCGCCCATCGTACATACCCACGCTGGCCATCGACGGGAGCCGCCTCGTGGTGAGCGACGTGGATGGGGCGCTGTACCTGTACGACCTGGCGAGGGGAGTGGGCACGCGCACGAAGCTGGGTTACCAGGGCTTCGCGATGTTCCCGGTGCTGCGCGGCGACATGCTGCTGTTCAGCAGCAGTCCTCCTCCGATCCCGTTCGACATCCAGGGCATCAATCTGAGCAGGCCCGAGCGGACGGTGCCGGTCGTCACGCCGCAGCCCGGCAACGCGACGCGCCTGCGCTTCACTGTGGCGGGCGGCTGGGTAGTGTACTCGGCTAGCAGCCCCACTTCGAACCAACTGGTGGCGGCGCCGCTGCCCGAGGGTCTGCGGTAGGGTTAGAAGACGGTGAAGCCGGGCTTGCCCTTGCAGGGGTCGAAGTCGCCCGTGGCGCGGGCTACCTGCTTGTAGGCGGGCTGCAATTCAATAGCATCGCGAAGGTGGGCCGAGGCAAGATCGCAGCGGCCCATCAGCGCGTTTACGCGGGCGAGGTTGAAATGGGCCTCGGCGTACTGCGGGCGGATGTCGATGGCGCGGGCGAAGTCTACCACGGCGGCGATGTAGTCGCCCTTCTGCGCGAAGGCGGCGGCGCGGCTGTTGTACGGCTCGGGCTGGTTGGGGTTTAGCTCGATGCAGCGGGTGAGGTCGGCGATGGCGAGGTCAAGCTCGCCCATCATGGCGTAGACGCTGCCGCGGTTGTTCAGGATGTCGGCGTCCTCTCCGCGAAGCTCGATGGCGCGGGTGAAGTCCTCGATGGCGAGGGCGAGTGAGCCTGAGTTGGCGTGCACGATGCCCCGGTTGTAATAGTAGCCGGGGTTCTGCGGGTCAAACTCGATAGCCTTCGAGAATGAGGCAATCGCCTGCGTGGGCATATCCTGCGTGGCCTGGGCGATGCCCATCGTATTGTACCTGTTCGCCTCGGCGGCGACCTGCTGCTGTGCCTCGTCCATACGCTCTATATTAAACGCAAAGGCGCAAAGACGCAAAGTGTTTAATTGAATTGAACCGCAGAGACGCAGAGATAACGAAGGAACGCAGAGATTCTACTGAGGACCGGCAACCGGACTAGCTCAGGTACCCATCCCCAACAATAATCTCTGCGTTACCTCTGCGCCCTCTGCGTCTCTGCGGTTCAATTGATACTCTGCGTCTTTGTGTTTCACACACGGCATAGGACCTTCGGGATGGTCCTAACCACTACCAGAGTCCCACGCGTGCGGCCCCCCTAATTGGCTATTGCCGCGCCGGGGGATGCGCCGCTACGATATCATCGGAGGTTCCTCACGTTATGAAGCTTCAATCGCGCTTTTCCTTCGGCCGGCGCAGGGCCGAAGCGGTAGCCGCGTCCAACAGCCCGACCCCCGCTTATGCAGGCGGTGCGAGCATGGCTGCGGCCGCGCCCACCGAGCAGGCCAAACCCGGCGTATTCCAGTACCCGGCCAACTGGACGCTCTCCACGCGCGCCCTGGCCGCGGTCATGGTGCTCCTATCTCTGCTGCACGTAGTGCTGGCGGTGCCGCCCATGTTCCGCCCCTATCCCTACCCGCCAACCCCCGTCGGCGTGGTGGTGTGGACGGTCATCGGGCTCGCCATGAGCATGGCCGCGACGTGGTTCCTGGCCGCGCTGCTGGTCAACGTGGTGCCCAGGCTCGAGATTCGGCCCGAGGGTCTCGGCGTGCGCGAGCTTTTCTTCACGCGCATCATCCCGTGGGAGCAGATAGGCGTGCTGCGGGCGATGGAGATGAAGAACAAGGACCGCTACGTAGTGTTCGTGCCGTTCACCGGCGCTACACAGCCCGAGAAGTTCCCTTCGCCCATGCTGTCCATCATCCCGGCCCTGGCGGGCGCGTCGGACAAGGGTGAGCGGGGCGTGCTGTTTACCTCCGACGTGACAGGCTTCAACGAATTGATGCAGGGCATCCTCACCCAGGTGGTGAGGGCGCCGGGCAGAGGCGCAAACGCCCGTGTGGAGGCTTTTCTCGAAGAGGACGCCGTCATGCCTGCCGCCCAGCTTCTGCTCGACCCGCTGTCGGCCATTCAAAGGCTCACGGGCGGTGCTGCGCGCCCGGGCGAATCGACTGCTCCGGCCGATATGAACCTCTACTCGATCAACGACAGGGAAAGCCTCGAGCCGATACCATGGAAGTCGGTCATGCTGCGCCAGCTGCCGATTGCCGCGATGCCCGCCCTGCTGCTGTTGGCCGACGTATTCTCGCGCAACTACTTTCGCCCTTCCGTGGCCAGTTACGCAATCTGGGCGCTGTTCCTGCTGGTGCTGGGGCTGGGCGAGCTGCCGTTCGTGGCTATGGTGATGCAGTCGCTCGGCGAGATGATGGTGGGCAGCGGCAGGCTCGACCGCGCGCTCCGGGGCTACCTGGAGCTGCAGACGCCCCGCGCGCTGACCATCGTGCTGGGCGCCGCGCTGCTCGGCGTGGGACTGCCGGTAATGCTCACTCAGGCGTTCTGGTTCGCGGGCATCATGCTCACCACGTTCCTGGTCACGCGCTTCGTGCAGAACATGTACTTCCTGCCCAGCACGCCGACAATGATCGCGGCGGTGGCCGCATTTATCTACCAGGCGTCCATCCTTGGGCTGTATTACGGCGTAAGGTAGCCCTGCCCTGCGGCAACGATCGAGGCCTCCCAATGTCGGGAGGCCTCGATGTTTTAAGCTTGCTGCTGTTTGCGTGCTTCGGCCCGGCGCTCAAGCTCGGCCAGGCACTCGGGCGGGAGGAAGCGGGCGCCGAGGTCGGAGTGGGTGAGGCCGGGGAAGCCGTGGAAATCGGTGCCGCCGGTGGGCACGAGATCGTACGTTTCGGCCAACCCGCGCAGCCATTCGACCGTGGCGTCGTCATAGGCGCCGTAGTAGGTCTCGATGCCGTCCAGCCCGGCGTCCACAAGCTCTGCCAGCAGACGCTCGGGTTCGGTAAGCCAGGTGGGGTGCGCGAGCGAGGCCACCCCGCCCGCCCTGTGCACCACCTCGATGCAGTCCTGC
>DASTEB010000410.1:0-8411 GCA_035710025.1 Chloroflexia bacterium | reverse complement strand
CCCGGCGCGGGCTGTGCGGGCTGCGCCTGCAGCGCCGCTACCTCGCCCGCCGACAGCGGCACCAGGCGCGGCCCACCGGCCGAAGCCGCGGCCTGCAGCGCGGGCTTGTTGGCCGCGAGGAATCCCGTCAGATCGTGTGTGACTGCGCGCGCATCGGTAGTGGAAGCGCTCCACCCGGCGGCCGAAGGCACGGCTATAGCGCCCAGCAGCAAGAGGGTAAGGGCGCGCTTCTTACTGGTAGTGGTCAAACTCGGTTTGTCCTTTCGTGATGACGGCATGCTGCTAATTGCCCGTCGAATGCGGGCGACGGACAACATTCTTTATACCAGATACCGCCCCGCCACGCGAAATATGCCACAGCGCAAAAGGGCAGGGCCGCTCCCGCAGTGCGTTCCGAAGACGCCCACGGGCCGCGGCCCATTTACAGTGTGCCCGGAACACCACCGGAAAGGCTACGCGGCACTCGAGCCGGACCGGTAGTGAGCGGGACCCCACACTGTCATAACGCGCTCGCCGCGAAAAGGTTCCGCAATCCCGCCCCGATTCTGCGATTTCACCCACTAAAATGCCCCCTCGCTCCGGCAAGGGGGCTTTCGATGCGTTGGATTGTCGTCTGTCGCGCTTACCGGGTCACGCAGAAGTACGCGACCGCCGTGTGGCCGGTATACGCGCCCTGGAAGGTGATCGCCCACACGCCCGGGAAGGCTGCGAACTCCGAAGTCGTGCGGAACGTCAGCGGTCCAAGGATGCCCTCGTGGTTGGGCACCACGTCGACGTCGGTGTCCTCAACGTCGGCGTGGGTGATGGGCCGTGCCGTGCCGACCACGTCGCCCGTGGGCAGCGTGAACCAGAACGAGATCGGCTCGCCCTCGGCGAAGCCGCCCGCCGCGAAGCGGATCGTCTCACCGGCGCGCACCTGCGCCTTGTCGCTCGCAGCGTCAATGTTGGCGGGCAGGTTGCCGCAAGCGGTCTGCTGTGCCGGGGGCTGTGCGGGCGGCTGCTGAGGAGGCTGCTGAGGCGGGGGCTGCTGTGCCGGGGGCTGCTGTGTGCCGCCCGCCGCGTACTTCTGGTCGAAGCGGAACTTGCCAACCTGGCTCAGGAGCACTTCGTAGGCAGTGCCGGCGTTCTCCGGGTGGTACTCGAACACTGCGCGCTCGAAGTACTGCACGCGGTAGGTCTTGCCGTCGAGGTACGAAACCTCCATGAACTCGTCGGAGATGGGGAAGCCCTGCTGCGCGAGGCCGCCGTGGGTCTGCCAGTAGCGGAGGAACGTGCCGCCCAGGCGCTTGCCGGTCTGCGGGTAAGAGATCGAGCCGGGGCTGGCGTTGGGCTGCTGGCCCGGCGCGCCCGACGGGTACTTCTGCGAATAAAGGAACACGCCCAGGAGCTGCAGCAGCACCTTGTTGGCGGTGGTTAGCTCGGGGTGCATCTCGAACACTGCGCGCTCGAAATACTGCACGGTATACGTCTTGCCGTCCGTGTCCGAGCGCTCCTGCATCTCGTCGGAGATGGGGAAGCCCTGCTGGGCCAACCCGCCGTTGTTGAACCAGTACTGCAGGAACTGGCCCCGCACTGTCTTGCCCGTCTCGGGGAACGTGCGGCTCTCGCCCTGCGCGGCGGCCGGCGCTGCGCCAAAGCCAAACGCCGGGAGGGCGAGCAGGAGGGCGATGGCCATATAGAGCCATCTGTGCCTGAGTTGAACGCGGCCTTCGGTCATGTGTGGTGTTCTCCTTCTTGGTCCTATGATGGAATTGAGTATGATCGCGGAGCCTGCGGCCTACGGTTTACCCCGCGCGGCTCATGCCTCTACACCGCCTCTATAACGGCGTTTGCGGTGCCGCGGGCGGTTGGGGCCACGGCAGTGTATCACAGCGCCGCGGCAGGACAATCGGCCGATTGGACTATCTATCGTCGTTGAAAGTGTTTACCGGTCCTCGCTGCTGTCCGCTCCGCAGCCTCTTTATATTGATCGAGAGAGGGCGCCCACTTCTAGCCATATCCCATTCCACAGTGTGCGCCTCTCTCTGCCCAGATTGTGCCACAGTCCGGCCCGCCTGTGTCGCTACAAAAAGCGGACAGAAGTGATACAGCTTGGGGACAGCGCGCCCGCGTCGTGGCATAATGGGCGCATGGACGCAAAAGACCTCTTCCTCCTACAGCACGCGCACCTGCACACCTCCTCGGTGAGCGGCGAGCATGGCCCCTCGCTGGAGGACTCGCTGTGCGACGGCCTTACGCCTGAGCAGATGCGCGAGCGGCCGGACGGGCTGAACTCGATCGTGTGGCTGCTGTGGCACATGACGCGCTTCGAGGACGTGGTGGTGAACACGGTGCTGCGCGGCAAGCCCGAGGTACTGGACGGCGCGTGGCTCGCCCGCCTGGGCATCGACACTCGCCTGATCGGCACAGGCAGCACCGACGACGAGGTCGCGGACTTCTCCACGAAGGTAGACCCCCAACTCGTGAGGGAGTACCGCGCCGCCGTAGGCCTGCGCACCCGCCGCTGGGCCGAGCGCGAAGCCGACTGGGCCGCCCTCGCCTCAGTGCCGGACGTAGCAGCCCGCCTTGCCGCGGCCCCCACCGCGCTGGACGACCGGGCCGAATGGGTGCGCGCCCTGTGGTCCAGGCGCACCGGCCTGGGCCTGCTCTCCCTCCCCGTCATCGGCCACAGTTACATCCATATCGGCGAGGCGCGGGTCACAAGAGCCCGCCTGGGCGGGCGTGTGCCGTAGCGCGAGTGGTCAGTGGGCAGTGGTCAGTGGGCTTGGAATGCGGTGGGTAGGCAGCGGGCCAATATAGCCCGCTGCCTACCCACCGCACACCAACGCCAACACACATCACGCATCGCTCCGCCCACTGCCCACTGCCCACACGCATGACGCATCCACCCCTATCTGGTATAATCGAACGTCAGACTCTCCCAAAAGGGGTAACATAAATTGAACGTTACGCGTGAAGACCTGCCCGGGCGGCAGGTTGCTCTTACGATAGACCTCGATCCCGAGACCATCAACGCGGCCCTCGACAAGGCCTACCGCCAGATGGTCAACCAGTACAACGTGCCGGGCTTCCGCCGGGGCAAGGCCCCACGCTACATCCTCGAGAGCTACCTCGGCAAAGAGGCGCTCACCGAGAGGGCAGTGAACAACATGCTGCCCGAGACCGTGCAGGAAGCCCTCAAGGACCAGGACCTCGAGGCACTCGACGTGAGCGACGTAGAGATCGTCAGCATGGACCCCGTGCAGGTGAAGGTCACAGTGGTCCAGCCGCCCCTGGTCGAGCTTGGTGACTACGGCTCCATCCGCGTCGAGAAGGAGACCGCCGAGGTCACCCCGGAGCAGATAGACGAGGTTCTGCTCGAGCTGCGGCGCGACGGCGCCCCCTGGAACGAGCCGGAAGAGGCGCGTCCCGCCGCCGAGGGCGACATGGCCTACGTCGACCTGGAGGGCTTCACCACGCAGGGGCCGCTCGAAGAGGCCAAGCGCGAGAATTTCCCGACCATCATCGGCCTGGCCCGCGCCGGTGTGCCTGAGGCAGTGAATAAGGAGCTCGCCGGTATGTCGGTGGGCGATGAGAAAGACGTCACCGACACCCTGCCTGACGACTACCCCAACGAGGAGCTTCGCGGCCTCGATGTGACCTATCACGTCACCCTCCGCCAGATCAAGGAGCAGCAGCTTCCCGAGCTTGACGACGAGTTCGCCAAGAAGGCGGGCTACGACACCGTCGAGGCGCTGCGCGAGGCGGTCGACCGCAACCTGCGCCAGCGCACCGAGGAAGCCGCCGAGACCAAGCAGCTAGATGCCATAATCGAGCAGCTTGTCGAGGGGTCGAATATCGACGTGCCCGACGTGATGGTGAACGAAGAGCTTGACTCGATGCTCAAGAACCTCGAAGAGCGGGTCAAGCAGCAGTTCAACATCCCCCTGCGCCGCTTCCTCACCCTCAACGGGCTGACCGAGGAGCAGTGGCGCGAGGGCGAGCGCGAGCACGCACGCGCCCGCGTTCTGCGCACCCAGGCGCTGCAGGAGTTCGCCCGACGTGAGGGCATCGGCGTGGATGATGGCGAGATCGACGCCGAGGTGACCCAGGTGCTCGAGCGCTTCGAGGAGGACCAGCGCGAGGAGGTCGCGAAGGCGCTCGACCAGCACCAGATGCGCCACGACCTGGAGGACCGCATCTTCCAGCGCAAGATCGTGGAGCGCCTCACCGCCATCGCCGAGGGCCGCGCCGTAGCGGCCGCCGCTCCCGAGGCAGAGGCCAAGCCCGCACGCTCGAGCAGGAAGGGCAAGGCCGCCGCGGCCGAGGACGAGGCGCAGGGCGATGCCGCCGATCTCGCCGAGGCAGGCGGGGCCGCCGAATTGCTGGGCACCGAGGGCGTGGACGTTGAGTCAGCCAACGAGACGGGCGATGCCCCCTCGGGCGGCACACCCACGACAGCGCCCGGCCTCACCGAGAAGTAACGCCCGCGCCATAGAGCGCACCGTAAGGGCCGCGTGTAGGAACCGCCGGGCAACCGGACCCCGACCGCGGCCCTGTGGTTCCCCCGTAACTCACGCCGCCGAGGTACACCCCATGCTCAACGCCGAGTCGGTCCGCGCCGTAGACGCCTCTCGCTGGGGCGACCACTTCGTCCGCCCGCTGTACGACAGCTACTGCTTCTCGCGCCTGCCCGACCTGGTGCACGGTCTCTTCTCGGGCGAGCACGCCGACCTGCGGCGCATGATGCTCGGCCCGCTCGATAGGCAGTACGACCGCGTCGTGCTCTTCTTCATCGACGCATTCGGCTGGCAGTTCTTCGAGCGCTACGCCGGGCGCTACCCCTTCCTTTCGCGCTTGCTGGATGAGGGCTACGTCACCAAACTCACTTCGCAGTTCCCCTCGACCACATCAGCGCACATCACCACCATCCACACCGGGATGCCGGTGGGCGAATCGGGCGTGTACGAGTGGTTCTACTACGAGCCGGTGCTCGACGCGATGATCACGCCGCTCTTCTTCTCCTACGCAGGCGACCGCGAGGTGGGCACGCTGCTGAGGGATGGCGTGAAGCCGCTCGACCTGTTCCCTTTCCCCGGGCGCACGGTATACAACGCTCTGGCTAAGGTGGGTGTGTCGTCCACGGTGTACGGCGACAGGTCGTATACCCCTTCGCCTCACAGCGCCGTAGCCTATGACGGGGCCGAGGTGGTGGCCTACCCCGATCTCGCTTGGGCGCTCCGGCACCTGGCCGAGCGGCTGCGCGCAGACCCCGGCCCGCACTACTACTTCCTCTACCACGACGTCATCGACTCGGCCGGGCACCATCACGGCCCCGAGTCGCCCGAATTCACGGACGCGGTCGCTACTACGTTCGAGCAGATTGAGCGCGAGCTTGCCCCTGCGCTGGCGGCAGGCGAGGGCCGCACCCTCTTCCTCATGACCGCCGACCACGGCCAGGTCGCCATGGACCCGGGCACGACCATCTACATCGACCTCGAGATACCCGGCTTCGAGCGCTTCATCCGCACCAACCGCGACGGACACCTGCTCGTGCCGGGCGGCTCGGCCCGCGATCTCTTCCTTTACATAAAGGACGACATGCTGGACGAGGCGCACCACGTACTGCTTGAGCATCTGGAGGGCAAGGCCGAGGTCCACCGGATAGAGACGCTCGTGTCGGAGGGCTTCTTCGGGCGGGAAGTATCGCAGCGGCTGATGGAGCGAGTGGGCAACCTCGTTGTGCTCCCCTACGAAGGCGAGACGGTGTTCTGGTACGGCAAGGGCCGGTTCGCCCAGCCATTCCACGGCCACCACGGCGGCCCCACCCCCACCGAGATGGGCACGCTCCTCGCCGCGCTCGCATAATTGACACAAACGTTCCAATCGCGTACCATATCCCTGCCCACCCGTCACCCGTCACCCGTCACCCGTCACCCGTCACCCGTCACCCGTCACTGCCTACTGCCTACTGCCTACTGCCTACTGCCTACTACTCAAGGAGCACCCATGCATCTCTCACACAGCGCGGCGCGGGCGCTGATGCTCGCGGCGCAGGGACTGGACCGGCGGTCGGCATCGCCCCCGACCAAAGACGACGTGCTGGCGGCGATCCGGCGCATGCAGGCGGTGCAGATCGACACGATCCACGTGGTTGCTCGCAGCCCGTATCTGGTCCTGTGGAGCCGGCTGGGCCATTATAAGCCCGAGTGGCTGGACGAGTTGCTGGCCGAGGGCAAGCTGTTCGAGTTCTGGTCGCACGCCGCCTCTATCCTGCCTATCGAGGACTACCCCCTCTACCGCCGCCACATGCTCGACCACGCTTACCGTTTCTTCCACAGCGCGCCGTCCTGGATCAAGCGGCACCCCGAGGCCGTTGAGCACGTGCTGGCCTATGTGCGCGAGCACGGTGAGGTGCGCTCGTCCGATTTCGAGCGGACCGACGGTCAACAGAGCGGCTGGTTCAACTGGAAGGAAGAGAAGATAGCGCTGGAGGCGCTGCATACCACCGGCGTGCTGATGATCGCCCGCCGCCACAACTTCCATCGCGTCTACGCCTTGCGCGAGCGCGTGCTGCCCGATTGGGACGACAGCCAGGCGCCACCTATCGACGAGGTGAAGCGCGCGCTTACGCTGAAGGCTGTGCGGGCGCTGGGCGTGACGCCGCGAGAGTGGGTGCCCGACTATTTCCGTACCGTGGTGGCCGGCACCGAGAAGCTGCTGAAGAAGCTGGCAGGCGAGGGCCAGCTATTGACCGTGGAGGTCGAGGGCTGGAAGAACCCCGGCTACGTCCACCCCGACAACGCCGCGTTACTCGAGTCCGCCGCGGCGGGCGGCCTGACGCCGGCGCTGACTACGTTCCTGTCGCCGTTCGACCCGCTGGTGTGGGACCGGACGCGCTGCAAAGCGATGTTCGACTTCGACTACCGCATCGAGTGCTACACCCCCGAGGCAAAGCGCCGCTACGGCTACTTCACCCTGCCGATCCTGCGCCGCGGCCAACTGATCGGCAGGCTCGACGCCAAGGCCCACCGCGGCGATGGGCTGTTCGAGGTCAAGTCGCTGCACCTCGAGCCGGGCGTCAGGCCCGACGACGCGCTGATAGACGACGTTGCCGGGGCGCTGCTGGAATGCGCCGCCTGGCACAACACCCCCGAAGTCGTCGTGCGCCGGTCCGACCCGCCCGACCTCGCCGCCGTTCTGGAGGACGCCGCCGGAAGCCGCGCCGCTTGAACCTTGCGTCGCGCGCTCGCTCTACTTCCTGTCGCGCTTGCTGAGCAGCACCGCCATCAATTCGAACGCCGAAAAGCCGAGCGAGGCGTTACGCGCCTTCTCGTCCTTGTCGAAGCCGAGCAGCCAGGGCGCGGCGAAGCCGAACAGCGCGCCGGCGAAGTCTGACACCAGGTGCCCGTTGTACGGGATGATGCGGATGACGCCAAGCTCGTAGCGCGTGAGCATGCTGATGCCGATCATGCTGAGGCCGCGCGCCTTGGAGTAAGCGTTGGCGACCTCGTTCTTCTCGAAGCCGCCGATCTCGGGCGCGAAGGTGAAAGCGATGCCCCAGAGGTAGTCCAGTACGGCGTGCAGGGGGCGGGGTATCAAGCCGATCATGCGGGTGGGTTCTCCTGTACGGTGTGTCGTGTCGCGTGCAGCCCGTACCGCTCAGAGTGCAAGACCCATGCCCGTTGCCCGCCCGCGCCGTAACGCTACTGGTAGGCAGCTGCCTCGGCCCGCCTCCTGGCCAGCCACACCAGCACGAACCCGTTGATAGCAGCCACGATCGCCGCCGCCAGCGCGAGCCAGCCCAGCGCGACCGGAGCAGTCGCGACCAGAGGCTTCCCTGATAAGAGCGGGTCGCGGGCCTGCGAGGCCAACATCAGTGCGAGCGACCACCCGACAATATGCGCGGGCACCCACCACTTAGCGCCCACAATGTAGCGCTTTAGCACGACCCGCTGCGTGGTGCCCAGGATGGCCCCCACGATGAAGCCAAGCGCCAGCCCCAGCCAGGCAACCGGTACGCGGCTGAGGCTGCTGAGGTCGGGCAGGATGATGCTCTCGCCAAGCTCGGTCTCTTCGAGCACCAGGCGCAACGCGAACGGGATCGCCCCGAGCACCCACACCACGCCCAGCCCCACGGCCGTGGCCGACACCCACTCGCCCCGCTTCATCAGCCAGAACACGCGCCGCAATACACGGAACTGCGCCCACGAGAGCGCGAACGCCGTGAGCGTCGTGCCCACGGCAACAGTCGCGAGGCCCGCGACGATGCGCTCTTCCAGCCTGACTTCCTCGGCGCTGAGCACGACGGTAATGACCGCCCACACAGCGGTCGCCCCCAACCCTACCGCTACAAGCAGCCCCAGCACGTTTGCCGCGAGCCAGCCCATCCACAGCCCCATCCCCGGCAGCTTGACCGTCGGCACCATCTC
>DASTEB010000409.1:0-3092 GCA_035710025.1 Chloroflexia bacterium | reverse complement strand
TGAAGCCGGTCGTGTTCTTCTTGAGCTCGAGCAGGGCCTCCTTCCAGCGGAGGCCGGGGCCGTTGAACTCCTTGTCGGGCGTCTTCAGCAGGTCGTCGTGCAGGTCCACGACGTATGTCACGCCATCCTGCTTGACCGTCTTGCCGAGCAGGTCGGGCGTGCCCTTCGGCCGTTTCACCAGGCCGTTGTGGAAGACGCGCTTCGTGCTGATGGGCGGCTTCCCCTGCGGCCCCCAGCCGTTCACCAGCTTTGTGAGCCCCTCGAAGTGATCGGCATCGCCGTGCGTGACCACGATGGCCGCCAGCTCCACGGCCTTGGTGCGCAGCAGGTGCGCCCACGCGGCGGTGAAGTAGTGGTAGATGTGCTCCTCTTCCCCGCCATCCAGCAGGATGATCTGACCCTTCGGCGATTCGATGATCGCGCCATCACCCTGGCCGACATCGACGAAGCGGATCTTGAGCAGCGGGTCGTCGCGGAAGGCGACGTCGCCATCAATGAAGGCGTCGTGCTTCCGCCAGACGTACTGCCCCTTCTCAACCTTGTTCTTGTCCCAGACGCGGGTGGTGAAGTCGAGCTTCCAGAAGCCGGCGGACTTGCCTTTGACCTTGACGCTGTCGCCCCACAGGAGCGTGGCCAGGCGGTGTTTCTTGCCGTCGTCACCGGTCTCGTAGACCGTGACCATGTCGGAGTCGAGGTAACGCAGCATCGCGGGCATGGCGATCTCTTGGGCTGGGAGTTGACCTGAACGGCCCAATATGCGGACCGCCCATGGGCCGCACATGGGCAGTCACTGCCTATTTTTCGCGCTTCATCACGTCTTACGCTCCCGGAAAGTCGACCACCGGGTCGCTTCTCGAATTCACGAGCACGCGCTCGCAGGACGATCAGGGCCTCAGCTTGCGGGCGCCATCCCGCGCGTTTGCCTGGACGAAGAAGCCCTGCAGCTCCTGGAAGAACAGCAATTCCTCGGCTACCGTCGCGGGCACCGCGTAACCGAGCTTCTTGATCATTGGGATCCGGTTCAGGTCGATAGCTCGCGTCACCTTGGACTGGAGCTCGCCGGCGGCCAACAACGCGCCGTGATAAAAGAGAACCGCGAGGGCGACGAACCCCACGCCCTGGCCCAGCACAGCCGGCACGCGAAGCAGGCTCCCCGGACCGACGAGCACGCCGATTGCCGCATAAGAAATCAGTGTGCCGACGCCCAGGAGAGCGGCACACCAGGACAGGCTCACCAACACTTCCACGGTCAGCTGCGTGTCAGCGATCTCGCTACGCTGGTCTTTGGTGAGCACGCCCCAAATGCGATTGAACATCGTTGTGGTGTCCATCTTGTATCGCCGATACGAATAGTCCTCCATGCTGGCAAAGCAGTTGCCGAGCGCGGTTGGCTTGACGCTCACCACATCGGGCATGGCCTGGACGGCGGAGACGCGCTGGCCGTACATGCGCTGAAGCAGCTCGGCCGCCCTTTCAACCACCTCGATCGACTCCTCTTCGTCCATGAGGTCGCGCCAATTCTGAACTTCCGCCGCCGTGGCGGGCGCATTCTTCACAGTGTGGACGTAGAGAGCGGCCAAACCGGCCGTAATGCGCTCGGCTTGCGTTTCGTTTGGCCGGGCGCCATTGGCTTTGCGACGTACCTCGCCGATCGCGGCGCGTGCGTCGCTGGAGCGATTGATGACCTCGACGGTATCGCCGACTTCCTCCACGCCCTCAGTGATGTACGTCGGCTCCACAAAGTCGTGCTTGTACCAGCGCACGGCAGTCAGCTCGTGCACTACCTTCTGCCTGGCGGCAATGGCCGCTGAACGCGCTTCCAGCCGTTTGCGTGTCCACGCATTCCGGAGGGGCGTCAGCAGAGTGCCAGGCATGGTCTGCGTGATGCGCAGCAGCACGGTACGCGAGGCGAAGAAGACCACGCCCAGCAAGAGAATGACGAGCCCGGCGCTGAGCGTTTTAGCAGGGGTATTCTTGTCGACGGTAGCCACGCGGTCGAGCGCGGAAGCCCAGTCGCCCGTCAGGTACAACCAGCCGAAAGTGAAGAACACGGCGGGCAGGATACCGGCGAGCAGGTATGGCTTGCCGAAAACGCCTTTGAATTGGCCGAACAGCGCGCCGAGCGTAACCACCTAGTCCTCGGCTTCACATTTGCCGGCGTGCCCTGCCGGGCAGGGACAACGATCTGTGTAATGCTTGCCCCCGTTGCAGTAGTAAAGAACCGGCCGCTCGAAGTTGAGCCATTCATGTTGGAATCCGCGCACCTGTTCCTTGGGGTCGAGCTCCATGTCGATCAGGATGTCTACGGTTGTCTGCCCGGCTCCGCCCTTCCTGTCCTGTAGCTGCTTTTCAATCCATGCCGGCGCTACGACTCCACGCAGCTCATTGAGTTCATCAACCACCAGGATCAGTGGCGTTTTCGACGTTTTTATACGCGAGAACACCTCGATGGCGGGCGTATTGAGGGGAACGCGCATCATCCCCGGCGACTTCAGGCTGTTACTCACTTTGGTCCGATCCAGTTCGCCGACATTTTGATACGCGACATCGATGATCCGCATCACCGGGTTGCTGCCATTCATGTTCCCTCCAGGGTCAATGGTTGCATCGCTCAGAGGCATTTCACCTGAGGTTCGGACCCGTGCTCACGGACCAGCGGATGGCGGCTACGAGGAACACGCGATCTTCCTTCATTGCATCAGCGAAGCGCGCCCCGAAACCAGTCGACACCCACGTATCTGGAGCCGCTTTGAACTCGATGCCGACCGACCACTCATTCGTCGAATCATCCACGGTGCTCGGCGTGTCCTGCAGGTGCCTGCCGATGAGCTCGGCGAAGCCGTTAAGCTTGGCGGATCCGACCAGCAGCTTCGCGCCATACGTAAAGCTGTCGTACTCGCCCTCCACGCTGTCCGCACGTGCCTGATATTGACTCTGTAACAAGACCTGACCGTGGCGCGTGACCGGCAATCCCGCGGTGACCCACAAAGCACCGCCAAAGCTCTCGAACTCATCGAGTTTCGATTCTGCGAACTGCCAGCCGCCCGCCAGGCCGACCGCGACCGTCAACGCATTCCATTTGCGATCGAGAT
>DASTEB010000408.1:0-2490 GCA_035710025.1 Chloroflexia bacterium | reverse complement strand
GAAGATGGGCGCTCTGGTCATCCCCGGCGGCGCGCAGACCACCGAGGGGCGCATCAAGCAGATCGTCGAGCTTGGCGTGACCACGATTGCCTCCACGCCCACCTACGCGCTCAACATGTGGGCCAAGGCGCGCGAGATGGGCATCGACCTGGCGAAGGACAGCAAAGTGAACAAGATCATCGCTTCGGGCGAGCCTGCCGGATCGATACCGGCTGCCAAGCGCCAGCTTGAGGAGGCCTGGGGCGCGAAGTGCGGCGACACCGCGGGCATGACCGAGCTTGGCACCATCATGATCTTCGAGTGCTCCCATCAGCCGGGCGGCACCCACATAATTGAGGACCACTTCATCGAAGAGGTGATCAACCCCGAGACGGGCGAGCCTGTGGGCTACGGCGAGCTTGGCGAGCGCGTGGTCACGTCGTTCGGGCGCGGGTTTATCCCGGTGTTCCGCTACCGCACCAAGGACATGGTGCTCAAGGTGCCCGCCGCTACGTGCTCGTGCGGGCGCACGTGGGATATCTACGACGGCGGCATCCGCGGCCGGTGGGACGACATGAAGCTGATTCGCGGCACCAACGTCTACCCGCGGGCGGTCGAGGCGATCGTGCGCGAGTACGAGGCCATCGAGGAGTTCCAGATCTACGTGTGGCGCAAGGACGACAGGCAGGACGAGATCACGGTCAACGTCGAGGTCATGCCCGACTTCGAGGACGACTGGCTCGACCTGCACTACAAGCTGTCCAAGGACCTCGCCGAGGCACACGAGGGGCTGCGCTTCAACGTGGAGAAGGTGGACTACGGGTCGCTGCCCCGGTTCGAATTGAAGGCTAAGCGGCTGGTCGACGCCCGCCCGGTGGCTCAGTACCAGCACTAGGGAAGCGAGGCAGCCATGAGCGGGCAAGACGATCTTGAACAGCTGAATCGCGAAGCGCAGAGCATCTGGGACACCAACGCAGGGTGGTGGGACGAAGTCTACGGCGAGGGCAACGCCTTCCAGCGCGAGTTGACCGGCCCTGCGACCGAAAGGCTGCTCCAACCCCAGCCCGGCGAGACGATCCTGGACGTGGCCTGCGGCAACGGGGCGTTCGCCCGACGGATGGCGGCGCTGGGCTGCTGCGTCGTAGCCTTCGACTTCAGCGAGGTGTTCCTCCAGCGGGCACGCCTGCGCACCACCGAGCACGTCGACCGCATCGAGTATCACCTGATCGATGCCACCGACGAGGCCGCCCTGCTGCGCCTCGGCGAAGGGAAGTTCGATGCTGCTGTGGCGACGATGGCGCTGATGGACATGTCGGACATCAACCCGCTGATGCGGGCGATGAGCCACCTGCTGAAGCCGGGAGGGCGCTTCGTCTTCTCGGTACTGCACCCGTGTTTCAACCACGATGGCATGAGCATGCTGGCCGAGCACGAGGACGTGGGCGGCGAGTTCGTTACACAGTACTCCATCAAGGTGAATCAGTACCGGACGAACACCGTCAAGGGCATAGGCATCCCCGGCCAACCGGTGGCGCAGCTTTACTTCGAGCGCACGTTGAGCGACCTGTTCGGCGCGGCGTTCGCGGTGGGGCTTGTGCTCGACGGGCTGGAGGAGCCGCTGTTCGGGGCAGAGGCACAGCCCGCCCGCCCGTTCTCGTGGCAGAACTACAAGAGCATCCCACCCGCGCTGATTGCCCGCTTGCGGCGGGTGTAGCGCGAAAAGCAGAAGGAGATCGCACACATGCCGGAAACCACGACAGACATCATCGGGCGGCCGCTGACCGAGCAGGAGTCGGCCGTGCTCGACGCTTACAACGCTCTGAAGGGCCTCGCGGGCAGGGACGACCTGCCCCCTTGCGCCGAGCGCAACGTGAAAAAGGCGCTGGCCTGCATGTGGCAGGCGACCAACGACCTCGGCTTGCGGTTCGAGCAGCTTTACGACGTCGGCGTGTAGCCCCCCGCGGCCATCTTGCGGGTCAGGTCGGGCACGCGCGAAAGGAAGTCGAGCACGATGCGGTCGTGCTGCTCGGGGTTGTGCGTATTGAGCACGTGCGCCGCGTTCTGGATAAGCGCCTGCTCGGCGTAGGGCAGGCAGCGCGCCAGCTCGTCGTTGATCAGGTAGTACATCGGGTGGCTGCGCTCACCCCGGAGCAGGAGCACCGGCACGCGGATTCGCCCGGCCTCCTCACAGGTAACGTCGGGCATGAACAGCTCGAAGGAGGCACGGGTGGCTGCTGCCATCTCGGGCGCGTTCTTCATGATGGCATGGCGCGCTCGCTCGGGCATAGCGTCGTACGTGCCCGGCCCTATCGCCCCGTCGAGGAAGCGCCTCACGCCCTCCTCCATATCGCCGCGCTCGAATGCCACGCCCGAGGGCGTCCAGTACGTAGCGCGCACGCGCTCCAACATCTTCACGCCCCCGGGGAGCCGCTCGAGCAAGGGCTGGACTGGCGGCTCGGCCAGCGCGAGCGACCGAACCTTCTCGGGGTAGCGCAGGGCGAAGCGCAGAGA
>DASTEB010000407.1:0-4438 GCA_035710025.1 Chloroflexia bacterium | reverse complement strand
ACATTCGGCGACGAGCCTCACGTCAACGAGGCGATGGCTGCCGCTAGATCGGGAGTGAACGGTGTCTAGGGAGAACCGCACGCGCAAGCGCATACTCGTCATCAACGACACGCAGGAGATACTTGAGCTTTTCAAGCTGATCCTGGAGGAGGAGGCGGGGCACGAGGTCATACTCGATTCCTACCGCCCCCAGATGATGGAGATAGTCAGAGAGCTTCACCCCGACCTCATCATCAGCGACCATGTTTTCGGCGAGGAGAAGATCGGCTGGCAACTGGTACAGCGGCTCAAGATGGACCGCCAGACCGCCACGATACCGATGATAGTGTGCAGCGGTGCCGTGCACGAGCTGAGGGAGATGGAGGGGCACCTCATGGCCAAGGGCATTGGTGTGCTCTACAAGCCCTTCGACGTGGACGAATTGATCAGCCTGGTGAACAGCAAGCTGCTGACCCAGGAATCGATCGACCAGCAATATCGAGAACGCACCGCTGCCGATTAGTCGCCCTACGCAGGGGCTTCCCAAACCATAGCGATCTACGGCAGGCGCTCCGGCGGCCCGCCGAGATTCGGGAGGCGGAAAGATACCGTCCGCCCCCGTGGCAAATAGCACAGGTATGAAAGCGTGGAACGTGACGCGGTAAACGTGTTGAGGGAGCAACACGCGCCATCCGTATGACGCGCCGGTACTGCGAGAAGGGCCTGACCCGCCCCACACGCGGTAACAGCCTAGTCATCACAATCCAACAGGAGAACAGAAGAAAATGGTCCTAGAAGCTAACAAATTCGACCTTCCGCTGACCGAAGGCGCTCCCGTAAAGTCGCACGTCAAAGACCTCAGCCTGGCCGAGCGCGGTCGCCTGAGGATCGAGTGGGCCGAGGCCGAGATGCCGGTCCTGCGCCAGATCCGCGAGCGGTTCGAGCGCGAGCGCCCGCTGGAGGGCGTGCGCCTGTCGGCCTGCCTCCACGTCACCGCCGAGACCGCCAACCTCATGCGCACTCTCCAGGCCGGCGGGGCCGACCTCGCGCTGTGCGCCTCCAACCCGCTGTCCACTCAGGACGACGTGGCCGCCTCGCTCGTACAGGACTTCGGCGTGTCGACCTTCGCCATCAAGGGCGAGGACACCGACAGCTACTACAACCACATCGTGGCCGCGCTGGCCCACCGCCCCCAGATCACCATGGACGACGGGGCCGACCTCGTGTCGTCCCTCCTCTTCATCGCCCTCGACCGCCTGGGCGACGTGCAGCAGCGCGTCAACGAGTGGGCCTCCACGCTGACGGCCGACGAGCGCAAGTCCCTGGTGGAAGGCGTGCTCGGCTCGAGCGAGGAGACCACCACGGGAGTTATCCGCTTGCGGGCCATGGAGAAGGACGGCGTGCTGCGCTTCCCCGTGGTCGCCGTGAACGAGTCGGACACCAAGCACCTGTTCGACAACCGCTACGGCACCGGCCAGAGCACGATCGACGGCATCATGCGGGCAACGAATATCCTGCTGCCCGGCAAGATCGTCGTCATCTGCGGCTACGGGTGGTGCGGCCGCGGTATCGCCATGCGCGCTCGCGGCATGGGCGCCCGAGTGGTCGTCACCGAGGTCCAGCCCGTGCGCGCCCTCGAGGCCGTCATGGAGGGCTTCGAGGTCATGCCCCTACTTGACGCCGCAAAGATCGGCGACATCTTCATCACAGTCACCGGCAACCTCAACGTCATCGACCGCCACGACATGGATGTGATGAAGAGTGGCGCGATCCTGGCGAACAGCGGCCACTTCAACGACGAGATCAACATCCCCGCGCTGGTGGAGATGGCCGGCGGTCGCGGCCGCATGGTGCGCGACTTCGTGGAGGAGTTCAACCTGCCAGATGGGCGCAAGCTGTTCCTCCTCGCCGACGGCCGGCTGGTGAACCTCGCCGCGGCCGAAGGCCACCCGGCCTCGGTCATGGACATGAGCTTCGCCAACCAGGCGCTCGCCGCCGAGTACATTGTGAAGCACGGCGCCTCGCTCGAGTCGAAGGTCTACGTCATCCCGCAGGAACTCGACCACGAGATCGCCATGCTCAAGCTGAGCGCGCTCGGCTCGAGCATCGACGTGCTGACCGAAGAGCAGAAGAAGTACCTCGCCTCCTGGGAGAGCGGGACGTAGTCCGTCGTGCGTGATGCATGACGTGTAGATCGTAGCTCGCGGGGCCTCGCGTCCCGCGGGCTACACCCAGACAACATAAAGGACAAAAGGGAGATATCATGGGCAAGCAGGAACACCAGACCACATTCATGTCCTCGCCGCAGCTGTACCTCACGTCGGAGTCGGTCACCGAGGGCCACCCGGACAAGCTGTGCGACCAGGTCTCGGACGGCGTGCTCGACGCCATTCTCGCCAAGGACCCCGACGCACGCGTGGCCTGCGAGACGGCCACCACGACCGGCCTCATAGTCGTCATGGGCGAGATCAGCACCTCCGCATGGGTGGATGTGCAGAAGATCGCTCGCGAGACGATCATGCAGGCGGGCTACACACGCGCCAAGTACGGCTTCGACGCCGATACGTGCGCGGTTATCGTGTCGATCCACGAGCAGTCGGCCGATATCGCGATGGGCGTGGACGAGGCGCTTGAGTCGAAGCAGGGCGAAATGACCGACGACGAGGTCGAGTCGATCGGCGCGGGCGACCAGGGCATGATGATCGGTTTCGCCTGCAACGAGACCGAGGAGCTGATGCCCCTCACCATCTCGCTCGCCCACAAACTCACGCGGCGTCTCGCCGAGGCGCGCAAGTCGGGCCAGATACCCTGGCTGCGCCCCGACGGCAAGAGCCAGGTCACGGTTGAGTACTCGTACGGCAAGCCCGTGCGCGTCGACGCCGTGGTTATCTCGACCCAGCACGAGCCCAGCATCGAGCTTGAGCAGATCAAGGCCGAGATCACGAGCGAGGTTATAAAGAAGGTCATCCCCGCCCACCTGCTCGACGAGAAGACCCGCTACTTCATCAACCCCACGGGCAAGTTCGTCATTGGCGGCCCCATGGGCGACGCGGGCCTGACGGGCCGCAAGATTATCGTGGACACCTACGGCGGCATCGCGCGCCACGGCGGCGGCGCTTTCTCGGGCAAGGACCCGACGAAGGTTGACCGCTCGGCCGCCTACGCCGCGCGCTACGTCGCGAAGAACATCGTCGCGGCGGGCATCGCGGACCGCGTTGAGATCCAGCTTTCGTATGCCATCGGCGTGGCCCACCCCATCTCGATCATGGTCGAGACGTTCGGCACCGGCCGCATCACCGGCGACCGCATAGAGGAGCTGGTGGCCCAGAACTTCGACCTGCGCCCCGGCGCGATCATCCGCGACCTCGGCCTGCGCCGCCCCATCTACAAGGCCACCGCAGCCTACGGCCACTTCGGGCGCACCGACATCGACGCGCCCTGGGAGCGCACCGACAAGGCCGAGCTGCTGCGCAAGGAGGCGGGCCTGTCGGGCGAGCCTGATCTCGAAGTGCTGGTGCCCAACGTCGCCCACGACCCCAACGGCCACCACGCCGAAGAGAGCAAGGCCGCCGCGCGCAGCTAGCCGGAAGGATTCTTGTTTCACGCAAAGGCCGCAACGGTATTTATTGTTTAGCCACGAAGGACACGAAGTTCGGCGAAGATCACGAAGTTAATAAGGTGGGCACCGAACTCCACTTAACTAGAGTGCATACCCCCCAAAAGCTTCGTGTCCTTCGTGTTCTTCGTGGTAAATAAGAACCTTTGCGGCCTTTGCGTCTTTGTGTGAAATCTTTATACTCTCCTTGCCGGGCCGTTTGGGGGCCTGGCGAGTTTGACCACCCGGGGAACCGACCGACATGGCTGAACGACGCGCCCTGGTCACCGGGGCGGGCGGGTTCGTGGGCAAGCACCTGCTTCGCTACCTGGCGCGCGCCACGTCGTGGGAGCTGTACGGCAGCGCCCTCCATCCTCGTGACGACCCCGACTTCCCCGGCGTGCGCTGGCTCGCCTTCGACCTGACCGAGCGCGACCAGACCGCTCAGGGCGTGGCCGAAGCGCTGCCCGACTACGTGTTCCACCTGGCCGCGCAGAGCAACGTGCAGCGCGCCTTCGCCGACCCGCGGGCCACGCTGGTGAACAACGTGGTCAGCCAGCTTAATCTTTTGGAGGCGCTGCGCGATACGGCGCCTCAGGCCCGGGTGATGGTCACGTGCTCGTCGGAGCAGTACGGGCTGGTGCGCCCCGAAGACAGCCCCATTGACGAGGACACGCCCTTCCGCCCGAACAACCCCTACGCGGTGAGCAAGATCGCGCAGGACGCGCTCGCGCTGCAGTATTTCCTATCGTACGGCCAGCAGAATATCCGCGTGCGCCCGTTCAACCACATCGGCCCCGGCCAGACCGAGCAGTTCGTCACCGCGGCGTTCGCCCGCCAGATCGCCCTGATCGAGGCGGGGCA
>DASTEB010000406.1:0-2492 GCA_035710025.1 Chloroflexia bacterium | reverse complement strand
GATGAACGCCTCGATCGTGGCCTCGGGCATGGTGTTGACCGTGTCGGGACCGATCAGCTCCTCGATGTACAGCACATCGCGGTACTCGGGGTTCTTGGTCGAGGTGGACGCCCACAGCGGCCGCTGCACGCGCGCGCCCTTCGCCTTGAGGCGCTCCCAGCGCTCGCCCTTGAACGTGTTGAGGAACTCCTGGTAGGCCATCTTGGAGTTGTTGATAGCCGTGGTGCCCCTCAGGCTCTTGATGAGGGCCTTGCGCTCGGGGTCCTGCTCCTTGTCGAGTTGCGCCTGCAGCATCTTGTCGGCCTTGGTATCCACGCGGCTGACGAAGAACGAGGCGACAGAGGCGAGCCTGCTCACATCCTTGCCCTCGTTCACGCGGCGCTCAAGCGCGCTCAGGTAGGCCTCCATCACGTCCCTGTACACGTCCACTCCGAAGATAAGCGTGATATTGACGTTGATGCCCCGGTACAGCAGTTCCTCGATGGCAGGGATTCCCTCTTTGGTAGCGGGCACCTTGACGAAGATGTTGGGCCGCTTGAGGGTATCCCAGAAGTCCTGGGCCTCCTTGATGGTGCCCTGGGTGTCGTGGGCGAGGTTGGGGGCCACTTCGATGGAGATGTAGCCGTCCCGGGCATCCGTGCGGTCATACACCTGGCGGAACAGGTCGGCCGCGTCGCCTATGTCGCCCACGATCAGCGCTTTGTAGATCTCCTCACCGCTTTTGCCGGCGCGCACCATCTCTTCGATCGCGGCGTCATAGTCGGTCGAGCCGGAGATCGCTTTCTCGAAGATGGTCGGGTTGGCGGTGACGCCGACGATGCCCTGGTCGATCAGGCGCTGCATCTCACCCCCGGTGAGCCAGCTTCGACGGATGTTGTCGAGCCAGGGGCTCTGGCCCATGTCGGCCAGCCTGTGTAGGTTTGTCTTTGCCATATCTAGTCTCCTGACGTGTTCGCCGCCGCTAGTCGATGTACCGAACCGCGGCGGCAAGCTTCGGGTACTTCTGCTCTACTGTATCTTCGTCCCAGTCCTCGCCCTTCAGTTGCCAGGCGGGCCGCTCGGCGCCCGGGTAGGGTTTCCCGGTTCTGCCCTCGTAGGCGGCCATCGCGACGCCCAGCATATCCTCGAACTCCCAGTCGTCCGGCGTCGCCACCGAAGCGAGCGTCTCGGGATCGCGCAGCGCTTCGTTGTAAGCGTGCTCGCCCTGCGCGATCAGCCAGCCGCGGAAGTAGTCGAAACAGTCGTCCGAGCACCCTCCATTCAAGATGTAGGCCGCGGCCCACAGTTCGTTGGTGTACGATTCGTCCATCAGCTCGAGGAGGATCTTGTCGAAGCTGAGTATCTCCTCGGGCAGGTACTCGGCCAGCCAGCTTTGCAGCAGGTCAGCCTGCAGGTCGGGGTCGCCCCCACTGGCCTGGTTCGACTCTTCCATCAGCTTCCAGAACTCGGCTCGCTGCATTGCCGCTCTCCGGGAGTTGGTGTCTAAAGTGGTTAGTCGTCGGGTGCCTCCAGTTAAGTAGACTCCGGCGCCTGGCGGGCGGTTACTCCTCCTTTAGCTCTGCTTCTCGGCGGGCGTCTCGCTCTCGGTCTGCGTCTTGCCCGCTTTCTCAAGCTCGCGCTCGTGCGGCGCTCTGCGGTCGTGGCGGTCGGGCAGGTGTACCTGCTCGGGCAGAGCCGGGGGCACGGGCTCGCGCTTGCCCATCACGGCCAGGCCGTGCTGCACCACGTTGTCCACGGTGAAGCCGTACTTCTCGAATATGATCTCGGCGGGAGCCGACGCGCCGTAGGTCTCCACACCAATGATGGAGCCTTCGTCGCCAACCCACTGGTGCCAGCCCATGGGCGCGGAGGCCTCGATAGATATGCGCTTCTTCACGTCGGGCGGCAGCACCTCGTCGCGGTACGACTGATCCTGCTCCTCAAACAGTTCCCAGCAGGGGAACGATACCACGCGGGTCTTGATGCCCTGCTCCTGCAGTTTGGGCCGCGCCTCCAGCGCGAGGTGTACCTCGGAACCTGTGGCGATAAGTATGAGGTCGGGCTTGCCGCCGTCGGCCTCGGCCAGGATGTACGCACCGCGCAGCACTCCTTCGGCGGGCGCGACCTCTTTCCGGTCGAAGATGGGCAGCTTCTGCCGGGTCATGATTAGGCAGGTGGGGCCGTCGCGCCGGGTGAGCGCCGCCTTCCAAGCGTACACGCTCTCGTTGGCGTCGGCGGGGCGGATTGTCCACATGTTGGGCACGGCGCGCAGCCCGGAAAGCTGCTCGACCGGCTGGTGGGTGGGGCCGTCCTCTCCCAGGCCGATGCTGTCGTGGGTGTACACCATTATCCAGGGGTTCTTCATCAGGGCCGCGAGCCGCAGGGGCGGGCGCATGTAGTCGTAGAAGAGGAGGAACGTGGAGCCGAAGGGGATCACGCCCTTGTGCAGGGCCATGCCCTGCAGGATGGCGCCCATGCCGTGCTCGCGGATGCCGTAGTGGATATTGCGCGCC
>DASTEB010000405.1:0-4913 GCA_035710025.1 Chloroflexia bacterium | reverse complement strand
CGCGCACGTCGCATACATTCAGCCTGCGCTGGACGGGGCGCTACGAGATGGAGCTGCTGCTGCTGGCGGCGGGGTACACTTTGGAGAAGGTGTACGGCAACTACGACCTCGGCGAATACGGAGAGGACAGCGAGCGCATGATCTTCGTGGCGCGCACCTAGCGCCCGACAGGTTCTCTGTTCGCCTGTACTAGCGCTTCCAGGTCGGTCACCGTGATCTCTTCGAGGCTCCTGACGACGCGGTCGGCCCCGGCCTCGCGCAGGGTCTCTTCGGTCTGGGTGGTCGTGATGCCGAGCACCGCCGCGCTGGCCCGCTTGCCGCCCAGCACGCCCGCCGGGGCGTCTTCTATAACTACGCCGTTGCGCGGGTCGACCCCCAGGCGCTCGAAAGCGATCAGGAAGACCTGCGGGTTGGGCTTGCCCTCGGTGACGTCGTCCCCGCTGGAGATGGCGTCCATGTACTCGCGCAGGCCCGTGGCATCCAGCAGGGCGTCTATGTTGAGGATTGGCGCGGACGATCCGATGGCCTGCTTCCAGCCTGCCTCGCGAAGCGCCTTCATCAGCGCGACCACCCCCGGCAGCGGCTTGAGCCGGGCGGCTGCCTCACGGAAGCTGCTTTCCTTGACATCGGCCATTTCGTCTATCCGGGCCTGGTCGGTAACGTCCCACATGGACGAAATGATATCGTTGTTATGCCTGCCGAAGATGCGCACGAAGTCGTTATCCGGGTCGTAAGGCACGCCGTAGTGCTGGGCCATCACCACCCACGACTCGTTGTGAGCTTCCGCGCTGTCTACTATCACGCCGTCGAGGTCCCACACGACGGCCATCTGCTCTCTCATGCTTGTTGTATCCTTCGCTTGAATTCGGTCAGAGTTCTATTATATCCGCCTCGGCCCGCCCGTCCTGAACGCGCAGGATGGCTAGCGTCTGGGGGCGCCCGAAGCGCCGTCCCGTTCCCGCCGCGCCGGGGTTGACGAACAGCACGCCGCCAACGCTCGCAATCAGCGCCTTGTGGCTGTGCCCGCAGACCGCCACGGCCGGGCGCGGCACAGGAAGGCGCGGCAGCCAGACGTGGGGCACGGCTCCGATGTGCGTCATGTACACGTCCACCCCGGCGATGTCCAGGCGCACTTCTAGCGGTATCTCGGCTAGCGGTCCGCTCCGGTCGACGTTGCCGCGCACCGCCAGCACCGGGGCTACCGTTGACAGCGCGCTGAGCACCGCGTAGTCGCCCACGTCGCCTGCATGCAAGATGCGCTCCACGCCCGCCTCGCGCAGAACGTCGAGCACGCGCGGGTGGAGCGTGCCGTGGGTGTCGGACACGGTGCCGATTGTCGCGGTGTTGCGGTCAGCCATGCGCTAGGGCCGGTATTGCTGCCGCCCGAGCAGGCCGAGCAGCACGTCGTGGGGAGGTGTGTTCTCGGGGTGGTCTTCGAAGCGAGCGCGCTCGAAGTACTGCACCCAGTAGGTCTTGCCGTCTGTGCTCTTCTCCTCGAACTGGTCGGAGATTGGCAGACCGACAATGGGCACGCCAAGCTCGCGCCAGCGTTCGAGGAAGCGCCCCCACACGCAGTGACCGGTCTCCGTCGCGCACACGCTCTCCACGCCCGCGGGCGGCGGTATGACGGGGAACGTGCGCCCGGCAGTAATCTGCCTCCCGAGCAGGCCAAGCAACACCTCGGCTTCGGTGCCGGCGTACTCGGGGTGCCACTCGAACCGTGCGCGCTCGAACCACTGCACGACGTACTCCTTGCCGTCGGTGGGGCTGCGCTCGATGCGCTCGGGCGTGATTGCGTAGCCGAACAGGGGCAGCCCACCGTGCTGCTGCCAGTATGCCGCGAAGCGCTTCGAGGGGCGCAGGCCGGTGGGCGAGGCCGGGTCGTTCGACGCGTCAAGCTCGACGTCATCGATGCCCGGCCGCAGTTCCGAGATGAAGATGGGGTCCTCGCCGATGGTCACGCGCACCCGGCCGTTCGCCACGGGCAGATCGCGGAAGTCGCCGTCGATCTCCATCAGCTCCACGCGCTGCTCGCTCACCTCGACCTCCACCGTCTCAGGCGAGCCAAGCTTCCACAGCACCTGCACCGTGCCCGCGGGAACGCTGAAGCGGTAGTGGTAGCGGTCGAACTGTGGCTGCCAGCGGTTCGTCACCGGGCGCATCAGCGGTCCCGTCCCGGTGAAGGTGGCGTCCAACAGGCGGTCGGTCAGCATGCGGTAGGCAACGTAGGCGGGCTTTTCCGACAGGTCGTTGCGCATTATGCCCATGTTGCCCCACAGGTCGCTCGGCCCGGCGTTGAACTTGTCTTTCAACTGGAAGTATGTGAAGTGGGTCACGCCCGGCGCTCCCATCGCGATCACGTGCAGGCGCACGAGGCGGCGAGCCTGCTCCTCCTCGCTCACACCCAGGTTGCCGCAGCCGGTACAGGTGGAGTATCCGTTCTCGGTGATCCAGATCTCCTTGTTGGCGGCGTTGTGCTCCTGCAGCCACCTGTAGCTCATGTCGAGGCGGTAGGGGAAGTTCTGTACCACGGTCTTGGGGTCGGTGCTCTCAGGCTCGCGGTCGGGCATATAGGGGTGGATGGAGAGCACGTCGAAGTTCAGCCTGCCGCCCGAGTGGGCCACCACCGAGTCGAGGAAAGCCATGCCGCCGTTGTTGCGGTCGTGGATGGACAGCCCGCCGATCAGCACGATGGCGTTCGGGTTAGCACGCTTGATGGCGTCGTAACTGAGCTCGAGCATGCGAGCGTAGCGCTCGGCGCTGTCGCAGTCGCACTTGAACGTGATCTCGACGTCAGGCTCGTTCCAGATCTCCCACACGTCGATCCTGCCCTTGTAGTGGGCGGCCATCTCGGCGGCGAAATCGGCAAAGTCCTGCGGGTTATTGGGCGCGTGCCAGTACCAGTCGGGCGAGCTTGGCGGCACGCCGGACGCCCAGGAGGGCGTGGTCTGCAGAGCGCCGATCACGCGGACGCCGCGCTTCACAAGCTCGTTGATCCAGTAGTCGTAAGGCTCGTAGTTGAACAGGCCCTTGCGGTGCGGCTCCAGGTTGGCCCAGGACATCTCCTCGCGGCTCCACTGCACGCGAAGGTCCTCGGCGGCGTTGAGCATGGCGACCTTCTCGCCCTTCGGCCGTTCCAGCCCGGTGACGTACAGGTTCATTCCGAAGAACTCGCGCGAAGGCCCGGCGGCGGCCTGTGCGGGCCGCGGACGCGCGGGCGCAGGCGCGACGGCCAGAGCGGCAACGAGTGTCATGACCATGAGCGCGGCAAACGCGCGGCTGCGGGAGCGAAGAGTTGCTGTAGGGAAGTGCATGCGAAGTAGAACCTGTTCCAGGCGCGCCGGTACGGCGGCAATCAAGCGGGACCGCTACGAGTATACCGTCCGGCTGCGCGACCCGTCAAACGAACGTGGAACGCAAAGACGCAAAGACGCAAAGGATTTGTTGAAACGCAGGGACGCAGGAGCACAGAGGTAACGCAGATAATTAGATGGGGGCAGATCGCTCAGTTTACGTGGATGCCCAAGAGCAACAGAGTGATTCACTCCCTTCGTTCCCTTAGCATCGTTCGTGCCTTGCCCACCTATCCCGGGCACAATCCCACAATAAAGTCTCTGCGTAATCTCCGCGCTCTCTGCGTCTCTGCGCTTCAATCGTGTACAACCGCAGACTGATGACAGCGGGCGTAACTTATGGTATCTTATATGCACGGCACCCCTGCCGAAATCCTCAGGGAAGGGGGTATGGTCACGTGGGCGACAAGAGTCCCAAAAACAACGACAAAAAGCGCCGGCAGCAGACCAAGGCGGCTTCTAAAGAGAAAGCAGCAGCCAAGAAGTAGGATGGTCTTCAGTACGGCAAGGTCCCAGGCGACCGACCCCATAGTGGGCGGTCGCCTTTCGCTGTCCCCTAGTTGCCGTCCATCAGCCCGTGCTGCCGCAGCCAATCCTTGAGGAATCGCTCCTCGTCTTTCCGCGTGCGTACTTCGCCGTCGAGCTTCGCATCGAGCAGAGCGCTCAACGCCTCCCGATAGACCGGGCCGGGCGCGATGCCCAGCTCGCGCAGGTAGTCGCCGGTGAGGGCAGGGCGGACGTGCCGCAGTTGCGAGAGGTACTCGTCGAGCCAGATGACGGCCTGGTATTCCTCTTCCGGGTAGGACACAAGCCGGAACGCCTCGAGTGCCTCGGTGCTGAGCGGCGCGAGCAAGCGGCGGACCTCCGAGCGGCGCAAACCAGGGTCCAGCAACTTCGTCCAAAGTCCCCCCAGCGCGGCGCTATCGCGCACGATGGCTGTCTCGCGCGCATCGAGGCGCAGGTGCCGCGCCAGCGCCTGGGCTGTGTCCGCGCCGCCGCTAAAGGCGAAGCCGAGCGCGGCGAGGTTCGCGGCCCTACGGATATCAGGGTCCATCCTGGTACCTGGAGAGGGGCCGTCGTGGGCCGAGCGCACGGGGCGGCGCAGGTCGGGGTGTACTTTGTCGAGCACGCCGACGGTCGCCAGTATGTACAGCATCTCCGCGCCCAGCGGCTCGCGCCAGATGAGCCGAAGCTCGTGTGTGATACGGTCCATCGACACGGTGGCAAGCGCGCCGCCCTCGATGGCTTCCCAGATCAGGTAACCGGTGTGCTCCTCGATGTCGAAGCCGAGCCGCATTGACAGGCGCACCGCGCGGAAGATGCGCGTCGGGTCGTCAATGAAGCTGCGGTCGTGCAGCACGCGCAGTTGGCGAGCCTGCATGTCGGCCATGCCGCCGTGCGGGTCGAGCAGTGGGCCGGTCGCGCCGGGTTCGACGCGCACTGCCATGGCGTTGACGGTGAAGTCGCGCCGCGCGAGATCGTCGTGGATGGTGCCCGGCTCGACGGTGGGCAGCGCGCCGGGGCGCTCGTAGGACTCGCGGCGGGCAGTCACAAGGTCTA
>DASTEB010000404.1:0-3127 GCA_035710025.1 Chloroflexia bacterium | reverse complement strand
ATGAAGCGGGGCGGCAGCGGCGGCTCCATCGTCAACATGTCCTCCATCCTCGGAATCGTCGGCGAGGCGACCGCTTCGTCCTACAATGCCAGCAAAGGCGGCGTGCGCCTGCTCACCAAGTCCGCCGCGCTGCACTGCGCGAAGACCGGCACCGGCATCCGTGTCAACTCGGTCCACCCCGGCTACATCATGACGCCAATGATCGAGAACGCTTTCCGCGAGAACCGCGACCAGATGCTCGGCTACCTGACGAGCCTGCACCCCATCGGGCACCTTGGCGAGGCCGACGACATCGCCTACGGCGTGCTGTACCTCGCCTCCGACGAGTCGAAGTTCGTCACCGGCACCGAGCTAGTGATAGACGGCGGTTACACGGCGCAGTAGGGCTTGGCGCGCTGTCAGCCGGCATGGCGCGGCCTGGCCTGCCTGACCCTACAACGGCAAGGGAGCGGCCCCATGTGGACCGCTCCCTCAATGCGCTCTAGCCAGGGCGCGTAACCGCGCCCGTCCCTTTCGGGTGGGCTTTCCGAGTGCGATTGGTCGGCGGTCTCGTGACCGTGCAGGAAGTGGATCCTCGCGCCGTTGTCGGGCAGAGCCGTGCGGCCGTCACCCGGCCGGTGGGCGTGCTTCGTCTCGGCGCGCGAGCCCGGGAGGGCGTTGCGCTTCCTGCTGCCCGCCACAGACAACCACATGCGGCCGTCTTCATGGCGGTCGTTCGCGCTATTCGGTTGTCTGTTGCGCGGTGTCATTCGTTTTCTCCTCTTACGATTCGCATACTCTGCGTACTGTACTTGTACCCTACCCACACCGCGCGCACAACCACCATACGACCGACCGTTGACCGGACATTAGGCGGAAGTCTGCCTACGACTCCCGGCGCTGAGTTGGAGGGAGCGTATTGTCAACAAAACGGCTCTCGGGAACGCCTACTTCTGCGGGCGCTTCGCCGCGAGAGAAGACAGTCGAAGCAATCCCGCCCGGTGGTAATACCACCACTCCACCGCGAGCAGGGCCAGAGCCGCGGCCAGCACCCAGGGCCATATCTCCAGCGGCCGCCGTTCGTTGGGGTTGGCTGCCTCGCCCGCCGCGCCCGAGAAGAGCAGCCCGGTCACCGGGGCGACGTTCGACTCCTCCCGGCTGAACAGGTTGACCGCGAACCGTTCAGGCTCGGCAAGCGACTGCCCCCCGCGGCGCTGCTCCACGGTATACACGCCGAGCGCGTCGGTGCCCGCGAACGCCACCGAAGCAGACGGCTGCAGGGTCACGCTCTGGCCACCCTCCGGCGGCGTCACCACGATTTCGTCGGCCTCGGGCAGCGGACGTATCGCCACAGGCTCGCCCGCGCCGAGCGCGGCGGGCGCGTCGACCGCTTGCGGGGGCTGCAGCCATTCGAGCAGGTTGGCCGTGAGGATGGGGAAGGCTACCTGCAGGGGCAGATCGGTCTGGTGCAGGTCGAACGCCGCCACGACCACTCGCCTGCCGCCCGGCTCCCCGGCCATGAGCAGCGGGTCGCCCGCGGTCGAGCGCACGAGCACGCGCGCCCACGTGGGGGCGGTCATGCGCCGGGCCTGTGCGATATGCACCCCCGACAGGTCGACGTAGCGCAGTAGCGGGTCGTTCACCGCCACCTGTCCGATAACAGGACCTTGCACTGTGCCCGACACCGGCACCAGTGGCGAGTCGGGCGGGTTGAACACCAGCAGGCTCCCCTCTGGCAGAGCAGCGGGCACGAACCCATCGAGCACCGTCAGGCGGAAGTCGGGGGACGGGGCGTACCCGGCGGGCGCGGCCTTGAACACCTTAACGCCCGGCATCAGCGCCAGCGCCTTCTCGAGGAACCCGTTGCCCTCCGACACGAGCAGCACGCGCGCCTCTGCCTGCTTCGGCCGGAGCGCCCACGCCCGGTTGTCCGCCGCCAGCACATCGGCCGCCGGGTCGTCCGGGGTGAGAGTTGCCTCTACCTGCTGCGCGTCTAGCGGGAGGCCCGTCAGCGTGACCGTCTGCTCGCCGCCCGGCTCGATCTCTACACGGCGCGAGTCTCGCAGCGCACCGTCCACGTGTATGGTAAGCAGGCCCGATGCCGCCTCCGGCCCGGCGTTGTACGCGCCCGCGAAAAGCTGCGGCCCGCCCGGCGCCTCGCGCAGCGATAGCGAAGTCATGGCAAGATTGCGCGCCGAGGTGCCCACCGTGACGAGCCGCGCGGACCCGGGCATCTGCGGAAGATCGCCGGAGAGCGCGCCGTCGGTGATGAGTACCACGGGCGCGTTGCCCAGTTGCCCTGAGGACGCCGCAGCCAGCGTGAGCGCCGACGACATATCCCCACGCCCGTTAGATGGGCGCATATCCGCAAGCTCGGAGTGGAGCGCTGCCTTGCTGTCCGACCCCTGCGCCGCCACGAACGGCGACGGGCCGGCCAGTATAAGCGTCATGCGCGAGCCGCCGGCGAGAGCATCCACCAGCGCGCTGGCCTCGCGCCGGGCCTGTTCGAAGCGCGTGGCGCCGCCTGGCCCATCTGCTGCCTGCATCGAGGCCGACCCGTCGATTACAACGACCAGGTTGCCCTCGGCCTGCGTGCTCCCCAACAGGAACGGCCGCGCCAGGCTCACCACCAGCAGCAGGAGCAACAGCAATTGCAGGAGCAGCAGCAGGTTGCGCCGCAGCCGCTGCCAGGGCGCGTTCGCCGTCCGGTCGAGCAGGGCGCGCCGCCACAGCAGCGAGGACGATACGTCAAGCTCCCGCCGCCGAAGGCGCAGCATATAGAAGATGATGATGGGGACCGCCAGGGCGAGCAGCGCCAGCGCCACCGGGAGCAAAATGCCCATGTCCAATTGTATCACGCGGGCACGCTAGTCTTCCCCGCGCCGATACACCCAATGGGCGATTCCAATTCGCCCGCGAAAGTGGTACTCTTATTTGTGCTCCGGTGGCCCGATATTGCCGCCGGACGCCGCAGTACTCAATAGTCCTGTCACAGCCTTACGTCCCGGAAAGGAGACGCCAATGGCCCGGCTCAAGATCCCGCAAGAAGACCTGGTTCTACAGAACCGGGGCGTCGAGATTCGCCTCTCGCGCGACTACACCAACCTCGAAGGCGAGTCGATGCAGCGCCTGCGCGCCCTGCTCGCCC
>DASTEB010000403.1:0-8494 GCA_035710025.1 Chloroflexia bacterium | reverse complement strand
CACGCAACATCATCCAGGGCTACCCGTGCGGCATTGGGCCCGGCGAGCCTTGCATCCCTCCACAGAATTAGCCGTACTTACGTCCGAACAACAACGTCACCCGAGGGCAGACCGCGAAGATTGTGTCCAACACATTCTTTCCGGAGTGCAGCCCGTGACCGCGTATGGAAGAAGGGGAGGTAGCGCCTGCGAAGAACTATCAGTGCAATCCAGACGACTCGGCCCACCCGGCCGAGTTGTTTGTTCTCGCCCGATTCCGTACAATTAAAGGAAGCGGCGCAACCGCCGCACACAGAAGGGGAGAACACAGCCCGATGCAAACAGACGAGCACGCCGTGGAGGCCGCCTACTTCACCCCGAAGGTAGACGCTCCTTACGTCGAGATCAAAGACCTCAGCAAGTACGATGGGCAGAAGGTGGCCGTGCGCGGCTGGCTCATGCACCACCGCGACAAAAAGAAGCTACAGTTCCTCGTGCTACGCGACGGCAGCGGCACAGTGCAGGCTGTCGCCTTCCAGGACGACCTGCCGGCCGAGCAGTGGGATCTCTTCCGCGACCTCACGCAAGAGTCGTCTCTCATCATCACCGGCACGGTGCGCAAGGACGAGCGCGCGCCCGGCGGCTATGAGCTGTCGGTGAGCAACCTCGATGTATTCCAGCTCGCCGCGGCTGACTACCCGGTGCAGCCCAAGGAGCACGGCGTCGGTTTCCTCATGGAGCATCGCCACCTGTGGTTGCGCTCGACCAAGCAGCGCGCTGTGCTGCGTATCCGCGCCGAGGCCATCAAGGCCGCCCGCGACTACCTGGACAACAACGGCTTCGTGCTGGTAGATACCCCCATCCTCACGCCCGCCGCGTGCGAGGGCACCTCGACCCTGTTCGAGACCGACTACTTCGGCACGCCCGCCTACCTTGCCCAGAGCGGCCAGCTTTACAACGAGGCCGATATCGCCGCGTTCGGCAAGGTGTACTGCTTCGGGCCGACCTTCCGCGCCGAAAAGAGCAAGACCCGCCGCCACCTGATGGAGTTCTGGATGATCGAGCCTGAGGTGGCCTGGATGGAGCTGCCCGGCTTGCTCGAGCTTGAGGAGAACTTCGTCAGCTACATTGTGCAGACCGTGCTCGAGAAGCGCCGCGCCGAGCTTGAGGTGCTGGAGCGCGACGTGTCGAAGCTGGAGAGCGTGGCCGCGCCATTCCCGCGTATCACCTACGACCGCGCCCTCGAGATCCTCAAGGAGAACGGGCTTGATGTGGAGTGGGGCGACGACTTCGGCGGCGACGAGGAGACCGTGCTCGCCTCGCAGTACGACCGGCCCCTCTTCATCACCCACTACCCGGCGCAGGCCAAGGCGTTCTACATGCAGCCCGATCCCAACCGGCCCGAGGTGGTGCTGTGCGCCGACCTCATCGCGCCCGAGGGCTACGGCGAGATCTGCGGCGGCTCGCAGCGCATCCACGACCTAGAGCTAATGCGCAAGCGTATCGAGGAGCACGACCTGCCCTTCGAGGCGTTCGAGTGGTACCTCGACCTGCGTAAGTACGGCTCCGTGCCTCACTCGGGCTTCGGCATGGGCATCGAGCGGCTGGTCGCCTGGATCTGCGGTGTGCCGCACCTGCGCGAGACCATCCCCTTCCCGCGCATGCTGGACAAAATCTACCCGTAGCACAACCCCACCGGTACGAGACCACAGGCCCCGGGGCGTCGCGCAAAATCGCTACCCCGGGCCTTTTTACGGGCACGCGCGGGGAGGGCCGGTGAAACTGGCCGGGCGCCGGTTACGTTAATAAGGAAAGGGCAATTTCGGGCAGAGCTTTCCGATTTTCGATTGGGCACACCATTTGCTTTAGAGGGGGGGCAACACAGGGAGATCGGAGAGGCACCCGGGTCGCCCGCCCAAAGGAGTACCGTCAGCCACAGCACAAGCCGCACGAACGACCAACGCCTACTACTTTTTGCGTACTTTTGTCACCCTCGCAACCATACCTTTGTGGAATACCATATGTATCCTGGGTTGGTATGATTGTATATAGACATGACACCGCTACCCCCAAAGCGAAAGTGCGGGGCGATGCAACACTAGAAAAGGATAATGAGATGGCCGAGCTAACTAACAAAGAGAAGGAAAGACCCGAAATCGAGCCGGGCACGCAGATCGAGCTAACGCCCGTAGCCGCCCTTCTTGCCGGATTCACGCCGGATGAGATTGCCGGCCTCAAGCGCGTCAAGGCTGCCGTCGCTGCGGGTCAATATTCCGATATCACAGAAGAGTACAAGAAGCTGCTGTTCGTGAAGTGGCTCATGGAGCACGACCGCATCGGAAGCTGACGGTGTTCGAACCGGCCTGAGCGTTCGGTCGACAATGCGCGCCTGCTCCAGATAGGTGCCGTACATACAGGGGCTGCCCCGGGTTGGGGCGGCCCTTTTTGCTTGCCTTCAGGCGGCCGTTGTTGGCGCGAATCCTGCTGAAAATGGGGGCGCGCCGGTATCTGTTTGGCGACGCGGTGACAATCCGCGGCTGGTTTGCGTGTCGTATACTATTTAGTATAAGTCCCTTCGCAGTCTCTCTGCGATGGATGCGCAGCGCGACGACTGTGGATAGACCTGTCGATTTCATAGGAGGAAAGTAGGTTATGGACTCTCAAAAACGCTGGGTGAAAAAGATGGCGGGCATCACGCCGCTGCTCGTCATCGGCTCGTTGGTGCTGGCGGCGTGCGGCGGAGCGGCAGCAACCCCCGTTCCCGCAACCCCCACCACCGCGCCGGTCGCCGAAGCTACGGCTACGACCCCTGCCGCGGCTGAAGCCACCCCCACCGAGGCGATGGCCGCCGCTACCCCGACCGAAGCTATGGCCGAGGCCACCGCGACCACCCCTGCAGGCGCCGAGATGCCCGAAGTCGTCGCTCCCGAGGGCGCGGCCGACATCACCTTCTGGCACGGCTACACGGGCGTCGAGGCAGAGACTATGGGCCAGGCTCTGCAGGCGCTCACCGAGAAGAACCCCGATTTCAAGGTGACAGTGCTGGCCGTTCCGTTCGACCAGCTTAAGAACAAGGTGTCCACCGAGGCCGCGACCGGCGGCGGACCTGACCTCTTCCTCGGCCCTCCCGACTGGGCGGGCGAGCTTGCCGCGGCTAACCTTATCGCCGACCTGGGCGCCATCGAGGGCCTGTCGGACGTGACGGCCGAACTGGTGCCGACCTCGCTCGACATGGGCAAGTACCAGGGCATGCAGTACGGCATCCCGTCCAACCTGAAGAACGTCGCGCTGTACTACAACACTGACCTGGTAAAGACCGTCCCGGCCAACACCGAAGAGATGATCACGATGGCCGGCGAGCTGGCCACGGGCGACGTGACCTACGGCGTGGCCCTGAACACGCAGTTCTACCACATGATCGGCTACAATTTCGCTTACGGCGGCAAGCTGTTCACCGACGAGAAGACCGTAGACCTGACCACCCAGGGCACGATCGACTGGCTGACGTTCATGCAGAGCGCGGCCGGTAAGCCGGGCGTGTTCGCCAAGGGCGGCGCCGACCAGGACATCGACAACCTGTTCAAGACCGGCAAGGCCGCTATGGTGTTCAACGGCCCGTGGGCGCTGGGCGACTACACCGCGGCGCTGGGCGAGGACAAGGTCAAGGTAGTACCCGCTCCCGATACCCCCAACGGCGGCAAGTTCGCCCCGTTCGTCGGCGGCGACGTGTACTACGTCAACGCTTCGTCCACCAAGCAGGCCGAGGCGGTCAAGCTGATTGACTTCATCACCTCCGCTGCCGTTCAACAGGCGTTCGTCGACGCGGCGGGCCACGTCTCGACCAATACCCAGGTCGACCTGTCGAAGAACCCCAACATCCAGGGCTTCGTCGAGCAGTCTAAGACTGGCACCCCGTTCCCTAACATCCCTGCCATGGGCCAGGTGTGGACCCCTGCCGGTAACATGATCACCGCGGTCATGGACGGCCAGGCGGAACCCGCTGCCGCCGCCAAGCAGGCTACCGACGAGATCAACGCAGCAATCGCCGCGAGCGGCGCGCGCTAAGGACTCGCCCCTCACGCATACAGGAGCGCCACTCCCCACCGGGGTGGCGCTCTCTTGTACCCGCTGCTGACGCGCTCCGCTTGCACATTAGCCGTGCAGTGGCGATAATGTGACCACGAGGGCGAGCATGGCCGCAGCGCGCAGGCCCGGCCGGCTATGCGATACAGAGCGTAGGGCTTTGCATTCCTGATCGAGGTAGTGCCATGGCAACTGTCACAGCACGGCCCGGGCGGGCCGCACCACCCGGGGAAGTGGCGATGACCCGGAAGAAAAGCATCTGGCAGCAGATGCGCGAGAGCAGGATCGCCTACCTGTATATCTTGCCTGCCACGATCGTGATGGCGGTGATCACCGCCTACCCCATCGGCTTCCAGATATGGATGTCGTTCACCAACTACCGCCTCGCCAATCTCAACCCTCGCAACCCTCCCGCGGCTTACGTTGGCCTGGACAACTACGCCAACATCATCACGAGCAACCTGCCGATCACAAACTACGACTTCTGGCGGCTGCTCGTGTTCAATATCTGGTGGGCGCTCAGCAACGTGATACTCCACTTGACGATCGGCGTGATCATCGCGCTGGTGCTGAATCGCAAGCGCCTGTTCGGGCGGCGGTTCTACCGGGCGCTGTTCCTGATCCCCTGGGCCCTGCCCGCCTTCGTCGCGTCGCTGGTGTGGCGCAACATGTACAACACCGAGTTCGGCGCGATCAACATGCTGCTGGGCCGCGAAATCCCCTGGCTCGAAACCTGGGCGACCGATCCCATCCCCTTCCTGCCGTTCCTGCCGCTGGCCTACTTCGCCGCGCTGATTACCAACGTGTGGCTGGGGTGGCCCTTCATGAGCGTGGTCGCCACGGGCGCGCTGCAGAGCGTGCCGCAGGAGATGTACGAGGCAGCCGAGGTGGACGGGGCGAGCAAGTGGGAGCAGTTCTGGAACGTCACCGTGCCTTCCATACGCCCGGCGATGGTGCCCGCCATCATGCTCGGTCTGATCTGGACGTTCAACCAGTTCAACGTGATCTACTTCATCACGCAGGGCAGCCCGTACGGGCGCACCGAGATCCTCGTGACGCAGGCCTTCAAGCTGGTCAACCCGGGCGGCCTGTACGGGATCGCCTCGGCGTTCAGCATCGTCGTGTTCTTCATCCTGCTTGGCATCACGCTTCTGACCAACAGGATCACCCGGGCAACGGAGAGCAGCTATGACTAGCCAGGAGACCGCGGTTGCTCGCCCCGCAGAGCGAGCACGGGTAGAGCCCCAGGTGGCGGCCGCCCTCAAGAAGCCGAGCACCTTGCTGAGCGACCTGGGCGCGCAGTTGTTCCTGATCATTATGTCGCTGATCGTGCTTTTCCCCGTGGCGTGGATAGTCGCCATTGCGCTCGACCCGCGCGACATCACCCGGCCCGACAGTCTGCTCCCACCTGGGGCAAGCCTGAACGCTTTCCAGAGGGTACTCACCGAGCCGCTGGCCAACAATGTGCAGGCCTGGCAGGCGTTGGTCAACAGCCTGCTTGTGGCGGGAGGCACTTCGCTGCTGGCGGCTATAGTTGGCGCGACTGCCGGCTATGCCTTCTCGCGCTTCCGATTCCCCGGCAGGCAGGCGGGCATGCTCGGGTTCATCGTCACGCAGATGATGCCCGCGGGCGCCACGCTCGCGCCGCTGTTCGTGCTGCTGAGCCTGGTCAATATAGGCGACTTCAACCTGCGCCGCAGCCTGATCGGCCTGTCGGTTGCGTACGCTTCGAGCGCGCTGCCCTTCGTGATCTGGAACCTGAAGGGCTATTTCGACACCATCCCGAAGGACCTGGAGGAGGCGGCGCTGATTGACGGGGCGGGGCCCATGCAGGCGTTCTTGCGGGTGATTATGCCCCTGTCGCTGCCCGCCTTCGCTGTGACGATACTGTTCTCGTTCATGTCAGGGTGGTCGGAGTACCTTATCGCATGGACGTTCCTGAGCGACCCCGACAAGTTCACCCTGCCGATGCTGCTCGCGGGCATGGTGGGACAGTACAGCTCGGAGACGCGCTGGTCCGACTTCGCCGCGCTGTCAATAGTCATGTCGGTGCCGATCCTGGTGCTGTTCTTCCTGCTGCAGAAGTGGATCGTGTCGGGCCTGACGCTGGGCGGCGTGAAGGGCTAAACGCGCCGGGTCACTCCATCGCGTAGCGCACTGCCGCCTCGGCGAGAAGTTGGGCGGGATTGATCAGGTCGGGAGCGCACGAAATGCAGCAGGGAGATGACCGCGGAGAAATAGATGAGGCTCATGATGGAAACCGCTGTGATTCCTGCCGGTTGTTCTATAGCCGTTGGTTTCGCCGATAAGGTAACCTAAGTTATTGCATTTGCCTCCTTTTTCCATGTCCAAAAGTAGCAGAGACGTTTGACCCCCGAAGCTCTAAGATTGCATTCAGGGATGTGACTATCCTTACACAGACAGGCTGACCTTCTGTACCTCGGGGCTCAACTGCATTGCGCTTGAGCGCACGGCAATCTGGTCCGCGATATACGCAGCATCCCTGGCAACCCCACCGACCAGCGATGAGGTCGCCGCCGATTGGAAGAACAGGCCGACGAAGTAGAGGCCCGGCTCGGTTGCTACAACGCCGCGCTGATGCATCGGCTCTCCGTCATCGTCGACGACCGTGAGGTCGATCCAGCCAAAGTCGGGCTTGAACCCTGTGCACCAGATCACATTCGCCACGTTGAGAACCCGGCCATCGTCAAGCAAGGGTAGGCCACCCTGAACGCCGACCGTCCTGGCGAAAACGCGCTCCACGCCCGCGGCCAACAGGTCCGCCGGCTTAACCCGCGCCAAAGGCAGACCATGGGACCGTAGTTCCAAAGCCATTTTTCGGCCAAATGACGTATTGACCGTTAGCACACGCGAGAGGAAGAACCAGATGAAGGGTGTGACTAGACGGTCCGTTAAGCTTCCGGCCCGAGTAGGCTCGCTGCCCGGGTGCCTACCTGATAGATAGGTTTGGTGGCTTCGCGATACTTCTAGAGCAATCTCGGCCCCCGAGTTGGCTGCACCTACCACAAGCACATTTCCCTCTTGCAGCTGCGATGGGCGCCGGTACTCACTGGAATGAAGTTGCACGATATTAGGATCGAGCTCAGGGGCGAAGGCGGGAACCGCAGAGCCTTGATAACCACCTGTCGCAACCACCACATTGTCAGCCTCGAACCGCAGGTTGCCCGCCGATATGAGGAACCGGTCTCCTTGCGTCGAGAGTTTGTCCACCCGAATACCCGTTCTCACCGGCAGGTCGAAGCGTGCTGCGTAAGCCTCAAGGTAGTCGGCCACCTCGTCTTTCGTGGGGTATGAGTGGGGTGGGGCAGGGAAGGGCATCCCTGCAAGCTCGCTATAGCGGGCGGGAGTGAACAGGCGAAGTGAGTCCCACCGGTTTCGCCAGGCGTCACCAACCTTATTATTGGCATCGAGGATAACGAACGAGAGACCGCGGCGAATAAGCTGGTAGCCAACTGACAAACCAGCCTGACCTCCGCCGATCACGACCACATCGTAGCTCGTTTCCTTCCCGTTTTGCTCTGACATCGGGTTTCTCCTTTCGAAATGTGATCGACCGATTTCGACCGTAAATGAACAAATTGGGATACCAATACCCCGCTTCGTTGGCACAAGGATAGGCTACCCCGCTTGTATCGCTGTGCCCGAAATGGGGTATTGAGGAGGGGCATTCTGTGGAGCGACGGTGGACGGTCGTAAAACGTAAAACGTAACCGGTGCCGTCTACCGTCTACCGTCTACCGGCTAGTGACGGGACGTTAGAATGGGTATTTTGTAGGGGACTGAATGGGGGGAGGAAGGGCTAGTTAGCCGTGCAGGCTCAGTCCATCGCGTAGCGCACGACCGCCTCGGCGAGAAGCTGGGCGGGGTTGATCAAGTCGGAGGCGTCTGCCTCGTCAGCCTGACCGGCCTCGCACGGCACGGGCCGCAGCATCAAGGGCACTTCAGTACAGCCCAGGATGATTCCATCGGTGCCCTGTGCCCGGCGCCAGTTGACCGCGTCGAGTGCCGCGCCGCGAATCTCGGCATCGTGCTTACCTTCGTTGAGCGCAGAGATCGCAACGTCGAGGCGCTTCTGCATCTCGTCCGGAATTGTTAAACACTCCAGCCCGATGCGCTCCAGCGGCTCCTTGTAGACATTGGTTCCGAGGAACACTATCGCGCCGACGCGCCTCAAGCCGCGACGCTCCACCTCGCTCAGAGTGGCGTCTATCATGCTGACAACCTTGCGGCCTGATGCTTGCTCGATCACAGGCTGCATCATGTGGACGCCGTTGGACGTGATAACCAGGAAGTCGGCCATGGAGCCAAGCCTGGCCGCGGCGTCCAGAAGACGCGGGTCCGGCCGGATGGGGAATATGGGATGACCTGCATCGTCGGCCACGACCGGAGGCCGTCGGTGGTAGTACACCAC
>DASTEB010000402.1:0-3312 GCA_035710025.1 Chloroflexia bacterium | reverse complement strand
GGCTCATGACGAAGGGATAAGAGCGAGTGTAGGAGGGCGAGATTACTGCGTCGTCTCGCCGCAGAATAGGCTCAGCGTTCGGCCCCGGTAGCGGGCCGTGGATATCAGGTGCGACGCCTTCGGTGGGCGTTCCAACTTTGCCTTCGACGTCCGATTGCATGACCATGTATGGACCTCCATTGGTATCTACAGCGCCGTAGCCCGCGCTCATGGCGGGCAGGACCATTGTAGCACAGGGGAGGGGATGGAGGCCAGAAGAGTGATGGTACTGATGCGTGATGCGTGATGAGTGATGCGTGAGCATATCCGTACCGGGTAGTGCGGAGTAAGCCGCGCTGCTGGGGCGAGGTCACGTATCACGCATCACGCATCACGCCTCCGTCTCGACCGACAACCCGTTGACTCCGGAGTGCAGGGTGATCTCGTAGCGGCCTGCGGTGGGGGTGTAGCCGGGGCTCTGCCAGGTGGTGGGGCCGGTGGAGGCCATGCGCCGCCCTTCGAACTTGAGGTTGTTGCCGCCCTCTTTTAGTTGCAGGCGGGCGCGCGCTCCGGGCGCGAGGTGTATAGTTGCCTTGTCCACGCCCTGCGCGAGGCGGATAGGTACGACCCCGGTAGGCGGACCGAGCCACAGGTCGAGGCGCGAGCTGCCGCCTTTCACGTGGATCTCCCGCAGGGGCACCTCGCGCAGGTCGAGCTTGCTCGTGCTCGCGCCGGTGCGCACCTCTATGGACCACGGTATCGAGCCGTTGAGAGTAACGCTGCCCGAATCGGGGCCGCCCAGGAAGACGTGGCGCTGCCGCACGGTCACGATGCCGCCCTGCACCTGTACGTCGGGTGTCGTGCGCTCGAAGCGCACCCTCACCAGGTCGTCCATATCGCGCGACCCGGCGATTTCGACGCCCGCCATGCCCCGTGTGAACAGCAGCCGCCCCTCCGACACCGAGCCCAGGCGCGCAACGAAACTGTTGCCCTCGGCCAGCGTGGTCGCCGCGGACTCGGCCCGGCCCTGCCCGCCCGCGCTTGCCTCCGCCCGCAATCGGGCTACGGCCTCCTGGCCGACTTCGTTCGCCGTCGCCATGAATCCGGCGATCACGGCGAGCTGCTCGGCCGTGTATCCCGCGTAGACCTCGTTCATTCGCTGCGTCAGCCAGGCGTAAAGCGGCTTGATCTCGTCCAGTTTCTCGTGTACCGGCTGTACGATCACCCGGCGGCGGTCGCCGGGGTCCTGCACGCGGCGCACATACCCGTGCTTCTCGAGCCGGTCGATAAGCCCCGTGATCGCGCCGGTGGTCAGGCCGGTAAGCTCGGCCAGCCGCCCGGCAGGCACAGGCCCGGCGTCCAAAAGGATGTCGAGGCACTCGATGTCGGTCGGGTTGAGGCCCACCGCGTCGGCCACGGCCTGGCTGATGAGCACGGCCCCCGCGCTCGACTTGCGCATCTCGCGCGTGAGCATCTGCGCCAACTCCGCGTGTTTCTTCGATTCCGCCATTTCTGCTCTACTCCGTATCTTCGTGGGCAACTCAGGTTCTGTTCGGCAGATCGCGCGCCCTGCTCGTGTCGACCGCACAATCCGACTTAAGACCGATTGCGCACATCCTCAATTTCTGTTATAGAGTAATTATCTTAGTATCTAAGATATATTGCAATAGAGTATCAGCTCCCGTGAATATTATACACGCCGAGAGCACTCGAAGCAAGAGGAAAGCGAGGAAAGTCAGGAGGAAACATGATTCGCACAGGAGATATGCTGGAGAACCCCGTTACAGGAGAGAGGCTGCTCTTCCGCAAGACATCAAGCGACACCGGCGGCGAGGCCACGATCTTTGAGACGTTTCTCAAGCCCAACGGCTTCGTGGCCGCGGCCCACGTCCACCCATTCCAGGAGGAGCGCTTCGAGATCTTGCAGGGCAGGGTCGGCTTCCGCCACGGACGCGCCACAATCGTCGCAGGCCCCGGCGGCCGGCTCGTGGTGCCTGCGGGCACCCCACACCGCTTCTGGAACGCGGGTGAGGAGGAAGCGCACTTCCTATGTGAGGTGCGTCCCGCCCTGCAGTTCGAGCAGCTTATTGAGACGATGTTCGCTCTGGCGGCCGACGGCAAGACCAACGACAAGGGGCTGCCCAACCTGCTGCAGCTGGCCGTCATCGCGGATGCCACATTCGACACGGTGCGCTTGCCCTTCCCACCGGCCTGGGTGCAGCGGCTGGGGCTGTCGGTGCTGGCGCCGATAGGCTCGCTGCTCGGCTACCGGCAGGTGTACGCCCTGGCCGCACAGCCCGCTCGCGGGAACGCAGCGGCGTACGCGAAAGTGCCCGTGCGCTGGGACGATGCCGCATAGGTAAGCGCAGCTGAAAGTTCGGGGTGAACCGCTAGAGAATCGGCGGTTTTCCCTGCCGACGGAGCAGTCTCAGTGCACCCGGGGCAACAACATAGAGGAACAAGGAGAAAGGAAATGGTTGCGAATATTGAAACGTACGAACGGGAACCTCATCTGGTCAACAAGGCGGAGGAGCAGCCTGACCCGCGCCGCTGGAAGGCGCTCGGCGTGCTGCTGTTCGCCGCATTCATGGACCTGGTTGACGCGACGATAGTAAACATAACGGTCCCGTCGATCCAGCGCGACCTAGGCGCCAGCTACGCCTCGATCCAGTGGGTCATCGCGGGCTACGTACTGGCATTCGCGGTGGTGCTCATCACGGGCGGACGCCTGGGCGACATCTACGGGCGCAAGCGCCTGTTTCTCATAGGTACGGCCGGCTTCACGCTGTCATCGCTGCTGTGCGGGTTGGCGCCAAGTCCCGAGGTACTGGTCGCCTCGCGCGTCTTGCAGGGCGCGGCTGCCGCGCTGATGGTACCGCAGGTGCTCTCTATCATCCAGGTGAGTTTCTCGCCCCGGGAACGCGGCGCAGCCTACGGTATGTACGGCGCGGTCACCGGCCTCGCCTCCACGGCAGGACCTCTGCTCGGCGGGTTGCTGATCCAGGCGAACCTGTTCGGCCTTGACTGGCGGCCGGTGTTCCTCATCAACCTGCCCATCGGTATCGCGGCGTTCGTCGCGGCCCTTGCGGTGGTGCGCGAATCGAGGTCGCCTCACGCCCTGCGCCTCGACCCCATAGGCGTGGTGCTCGTCACGGCCGCCCTGCTGCTCGTGCTGTACCCTCTCGTTCAGGGGCGCGAGCTTGGCTGGCCTTCGTGGACGTTCGCGGCCATGGCAGCCTCGATACCGGCGTTCATCCTGTTCGCTCTTTACGAGCGGCACAAGACCCGGGTAGACGGCTCGCCGCTGGTCGAGCTCGGGCTGTTCAAGCAGCG
>DASTEB010000401.1:0-2380 GCA_035710025.1 Chloroflexia bacterium | reverse complement strand
ACGGGCGACCCGGACGGCCCTCCCATGAAGGTGGGCGTTGCCATCGTGGACATCACGGCCGGGATGCTGGCCTGCTCGGCCATCCTCGCGGCCCTGCGCGTGAGCGAGGCCACCGGGCGCGGGCAGCTAATCGACATGTCGCTGTTCGACGCGCACCTGTCGTGGCTGGCGAACGTGGGCAGCAACTACCTCCTGATGGGCGAGACGCCCGGCCGCTACGGCAACGGCCACCCCAACATCGTGCCCTACCAGGCTTTCCGCGCATCCGACGGCTGGCTCGTGCTCGCCGTGGGCAACGACCGCCAGTGGCAGCGCTTCTGCCGTGCGGTGCAGCGCGCCGACCTTGCCCGAGACGAGCGCTTCGCCGCCAACGACCTGCGCGTGACCAACCGCTCGGCGCTCGTGCCCCTGCTCGAGGAGATGTTCGCCGGGCGCACCGTGGGGGAGTGGGTGGCGCTGCTGCGGGAGCACGACGTGCCCGCCGGGCCTGTCAACACGGTGGACCGCGCCCTGGAGAGCGAGCAGGCGCGGGCACGCGGCCTGGTGCGGACGGTCGAGCACCCCGGTGGGCCGCTGCGGATGGTCGCCTCGCCCCTCGGCCTGACGACGACCCCTCCGGCCATCCGGCGGCGGCCTCCGCTGCTGGGCGAGCATACCGAAGAGGTGCTGCGCGCAGTGTACGCCGCTGAAGAAGGAGAGTAGCGGGCCGTGGCGCGCTGGTTCCTGGCACGCAGGATAGCGGTCGTTCCGGGCAGGCCGCGCACGCGAGCGGGCGGGCCTCGCCGCCAGATGACGCGCGCTTACCGTCTCCTGCGCGCGGCCGGGCGGCTCGGGGTGCCGGGCGCGCTGCCGGGTCCGCCCCAGCTTCTGCCGGCCAGCGCGCGCGTGCTAGCCCAGGGCTACCTCAACAGGTTCGCCGTGCCGCTGCTGCGCGGGTGGCTGCTGCCCCGGTGGATGGACGAGCAGTCGGACCCGGATTCCGACTGGTTCGTGCCGCGCTCGGTGACCAACCTCATGGTCAATCAAACGCGCCGCAACTGGACGGCGCTCGGCATCCCCGGCATGGGCCACCCGGTCGAGAGCCTGGTTGACCCCTCGGGGCTGGTCACGCCCGTGCCGGGCGGGCCGTCGCTCGACTGGTGGGTGCAGGTGGACGGGCAAGAGACCATGGCCCCCGGCAGGCAGCGCGACGTGCTGCAGGCGGTGCAGGGCGGCCTCCCTGTGGTGGTCACGTCTTACGAGGCGGGCGGTCTGCGCGTGTCGAGCGAGGCGTGGACTCTGCCCGAGGGTCAGGGTGACTGGGTTGCGGTGCAGGTCGTGCTGTTCAACATCGCCGATTTGCCGCTGTCGGGCACGTTCTCATTCGCCCTGCGGCCGTACAACCCCGAGGGCATCGCGCCCGTGTACAGCATGTCGTTCGACGGGCTGACGCTGGCGGCCGATGGCAAGCCCGGCCCCTACACCTGGCCGCGCCCCGAGCGGTGGGGGCTGTCCAACCTGCGCGGCGGCGACCTGTTCTCGGCCGGGCCGGAGGCGGGTGAGGGGAGGCGGCGCGTTTACGACCCGCACGGCTTCGCGCACGGCGTGCTGCGCTACCGCTTCGACATCGAGCCGTGGGAGGAGGCTGAGTTCCTCGCATTCATGCCGGTGTACTCTTCGCGAGCCGCGCGCCTCGCCTCGGTCATGCCGGCGGTCGCCCCCGCGATGGCGAATGCCGTGCCGGTTGCGCTGCGGCCGCCCGCGCATCCCCTGTTCGACCCGCCGCGGGAGGCGCAGGGAGTGCTGCCGCACGTCCCGCCGCTCGCGCTCGGGCTACGCCCTACACCGCAGGGAGAGATCGACCCCTCGTATTACAGCCGGGCCAAGGCAGCGACCGGGCTAGAGTGGCGGCGCGTGCTGGACAAGGGGATGCGGGTGGAGTTGCCGCACCGCGACCTGCAAGCGTCGTGGGAAGCCAACGTTGCGCACCTGCTCGCCCTGCACGACGGCGACAGCATCACCCCCGGCCCCGACCTTTACCACAGCTTCTGGATGCGCGACGCGGCGTACATGACCTACGCGCTGTCGGCCTCGGGCTACGAGGAAGCGGCCGCTCAACTCATACGCTCGTTCGCGCGCAGGCAGCGCCGCGACGGCGGGTTCGTGTCGCACCTGGGCGAGTGGGACGGCACCGGCCAGGCGCTTTGGACAATCGCCCAGCACCTCGCGCTGTACCACGACCGTGAATTGCGCGAGGAGCTTGCGCCCGCGGTGGAGTACGGGGCGCGCTGGATCGCGGCGCGGCTGGCACGCACGCCAGGCGGGCTGATGCCGCCGGGGGTGTCGTCCGAGCACTTTGGCCCGCCCGACCGTTACTACTGGGACGACCTGTGGTCGCTCG
>DASTEB010000400.1:0-11858 GCA_035710025.1 Chloroflexia bacterium | reverse complement strand
GCGAGCCGCAGGGGCGGGCGCATGTAGTCGTAGAAGAGGAGGAACGTGGAGCCGAAGGGGATCACGCCCTTGTGCAGGGCCATGCCCTGCAGGATGGCGCCCATGCCGTGCTCGCGGATGCCGTAGTGGATATTGCGCGCCATGAAGTTGTCGCCGCTCAGGTCTCCTCCTTCCTTGATATACACATCGGTGGAGGGATACAGATCGGCCGCGCCGGAGAGGAGGTTGTCCACCTTCTTGGCGATGGCGTTGACCGTCTGGCCCGAGGACGAGCGCGTAGCCATGGGGCCTTTCTCGGGCGGGAACTCGGGTAGCTCGTCGTCCCAGCCCTCGGGCAGGCCGCCCGAGAGGAACAGCTTTAGCTCGGCAGCTGCGTCGGGGAACTCGGCCTCATAGCGCGACATGAGGTCGTTCCACTTCCCCTGTGCTTCCTCGCCGCGCACTACCGCCTGCCTCATGTACTGGAGCGCCTCGTCGGGCACGTAGAAAGGCTCTTCCCAGGGCCAGCCCAGGTTCTGCTTGGTGAGGACCACCTCGTCTTTGCCGAGCGGCGAGCCGTGCGCCTCGGCGGTGTTGGCCTTGTTGGGCGAGCCGTAGGCGATGGTCGACTTGACGACGATGAGCGAGGGGCGGTCCTTCTCGCCCTGGGCGGCGCGGATGGAGGAGCGGAGCGCGTCGAGGTCGTTCACGTCGTCCACGTGCTGGATGTGCCAGCCGTAGGCCTCGAAGCGCTTGCCCACGTCCTCGCGAAAGGCGAGGGTGGCGGGTCCGTCGATGGTGATGTTGTTGTCGTCGTAGAAGTAGATCAGGTTGCCCAGTTTGAGGAAGCCCGCGATGGAGGCGGCCTCGGACGAAACACCCTCCATGAGGTCGCCGTCGGAGCAGATGGAGTAGATGTGGTGGTTGACGACGTCGAAGCCGGGCTTGTTGAAGCGCTCGGCGAGCCAGCGAGCGGCGAGGCCCATGCCGACGCCGTTGCCGAAGCCCTGGCCGAGCGGCCCGGTGGTGGTCTCGACGCCGGGGGTGTGAGTGAATTCGGGGTGGCCGGGGGTCTTGGAGCCCCACTGGCGGAAATTCTTCAGCTCTTCGAGGCTGAGGTCGTAGCCGCTCAGGTAGAGCGAGGAATAGAGGAGCATCGAGGCGTGGCCCGCCGAGAGGATGAAGCGGTCGCGGTCGTGCCAGTGGGGGTCACGCGGGTTGTGCTTGAGGAATTCGCTGTATAGAAGGAAATTGATGGGGGCGAGGGCCATGGGGGTCCCCGGGTGGCCGGAGTTGGCCTTCTGCACGCCGTCCATCGAGAGCGTGCGTATCGTATTGATGCAAAGGTGCTCGATGTCCATACCGTAATAGGTGGCACCTTGTGCCTTGTCCCTGGTGTTTGCTGTCACAGGAAGGTCTCCTCGTCCGAAATTAGACGCGCGATACGACTATTGTACACCCGCCAGTACAGCACGCAATATGCCATCGAGCATAGTGGGCGTGCGCAGACGTGACACGACTTGATGGGGTGTAGTGCGGTCAGCCGGAGATTGAACTAGTCTATGGTGACAGAATCGAGTTGCCGGTATCGCGTTCGAGCACTTCGCCCGTGGTGGCGTCAATAATGAAGGCAGATGACTGCGCGAAGATGGACGAGAAGTCGAGCAGTCCCGGCGGGCGTTCGGCGGGCACAGGTGAGTATTGTACTCTCCAGGTAAGGGGCTTTCCTGCATTCTCCGAGTCGTAGCCAAGCTCAAGGTAGATCCGCGGCGCGATTTCGGTATTATCGTTGCGTGCTTCGGCCAGCCCTTCTTTCCAGGTTAGTGCCTCAGCCTGCCTGGGACTTACTCTCACTTGCAGAAGAGCATCACGTCGCCGCGCAGCATCGGTTTTCAGGCGCTCGTAGGTCTGCCGGCTGATTTCGGAAGTCTCGCTGCCACCTCTCAATCTACGGTCAACGGCCGGACCCCATGCATCAACGGTCGCAGCAGGGTCTGTGTCGCGCATGTCGACGTACAGCGTCTGGCCGTTCGGATCAACGTACCGGAACGACACCTCAAGTGACTTATCAACTGACCAACCTTTGGCCCAGTGTGCGAGCGGTTTCGCGGAGACGCCGTCCAACACCGCGTCAGGCGATGCTTTTTGCGCCGCTTCGTCCGCAGCAGCGACGATTTCGGCCCACGGCGCGGGCATCCCGACCGGGTTCTCGTCGCATTGAATTAGCGCGCACCCGATCTTGTCGCCATTGGTCCACAAGATCAAGCCAAATCCGCACACCCCCAGGAACAGCACGAGCGCACCTATCGACAGCCACGTGACCAGGTCCGGTTTCCGTTTCCGCTCGTACGGCATCTCCGGACGGTGAGTTGGCACAATTGCGTTAGGGTTGATGGACATGGCAACCTATGGGGAAGGGGACGAGTCGCCTGTGTCGCGATCTGTGATCTCGCCCGTGGTCGCGTCAACCTGGAATGCTGACGAATCGGCGGGCGCATCGGGTACATCGGAGGCTTCAGCCACAGCGGGCGGGCCGTCAGCCGGCACCGGCGTGTAGTTAACCCACCAGGTGGGTGGGAAGTCGTCACCCTAGGTACTGTAGGCCGGGAGAAGGTCTATATACGGCTCGACCGCGGTATTGTCGTTGCGTGCTTCGGCCATTGCCTCGTTCCAGGTCAGTACTTCAGCTTGCCGTGGGCTCACTTTTATCCTCGCCAAAACGTCGTACAATTCCGCTGCCTCAGCCTTCAACTCCTCGTCTGACAGTTGTCCTGCTTCGGCGTCTTCGCCTGTAGGCCCGATATCCGGGTCAAGTGCCGGACCCCATACTTCGACAGTCCCGCGAGGGTCGGTGTCGTGCATGGCTACGTACAGATCTAGACCCCTCGAATCCTTATAGGTGAAGGTCACATCGAGCGTCTTCTCGACTGACCAATCTCTTGCCCATTGCGCAAGGGGCTGGGCTGAGACATAGACAGGTTCTGCGCCGGGGGCCGCTTCTTGTGCTGCTTCATGGGCCACCGCAAGCAAGTCGCTCCACGGGACGGGCATTCCCACCGGGTTCTTGTCGCACTCCTCCAGCGCGCACCTTATCTCAGCGCGCTCGCGCCAGATGAGCAGGCCTGTGGCAAACCCAAGGAGAAACAGCAGAACGACGGCAACCGACAGCCACGCAACGACCTGAGCCTTAGGCGTGCGCTTGTAGGTCACGACTGGGCGGTCCGGTGGCGAAATTGAGTTTAGGTAATCGGACATGGCACAAACAGGGCGCCGAGTGGCGTTCCCGCTTACAGCACTAATTTGCCGCTGTTACCGGCGCTATTGTAGCATGGCCAACGGCATAATGAAATAGGTAATCTCGTGCCCACCCGTTTGACACCCCCCATACCCTGCTTTACAATTACAGATGCCGGCACGTCACGACGGTGTGAATGTGGATAAGTAGGCGTGCCGGTTGTTATTGCGCTCGGGAGCGCTCACACACGCTCCGCTCATGCGCGAGAAGGGCTTTTCTTGGCAGACGACGAAGGGAAGAAGGACAACCCCGACCGGCCCGAGGGCGAGGCCGGCAACGCAGGCGACACAGGCCAGACCCGCCGCATCCACCCGTCCAATGGCGGGAACGGGGGCGGGCCAGGGCGCGTGCTGAACGGGCGCTATGCGCTCATCACGCCTGTGGGCGGCGGCGGCATGGCCACCGTGTACAAGGCGCGGGACAACGTGCTGGGCCGCATCGTGGCGGTCAAGGTGCTGCGCGAGCAGTACACCACCGACGAGCAGTTCGTGGCCCGCTTCCGGCGCGAGGCCCAGGCCGCGGCCAACCTCACCCACCCCAACATCGTCAACGTGTATGACGTCGGGCAGGACGGCGACCTGCACTTCATCGTGATGGAGTACATCGCCGGGCACAGCCTGAAGGAGCGCATCACCCGCCAGTCGCCCCTGCCGCTCGACCTCGCCGTGGACATCGCGGCGCAGATCCTCGCGGGCCTCGAATACGCCCACCGCTCGGGCCTCATCCACCGCGACATCAAGCCCCAGAACGTGCTCCTCACCAACGAGGGCGTGGTCAAAGTGACCGACTTCGGGATCGCCAAGAGCGTGTCGGACCTGGGACTGACCGAGGCAGGGATCGCCCTCGGCACGGCCCATTACTTCTCGCCCGAGCAGGCGCGCGGCGAGCGCGTCGTACCGCAGTCGGATATCTACGCGGTCGGCGTGACCCTGTTCGAGATGATCGCGGGCCGCCTGCCGTTCGAGAGCGAGAGCGCCGTCGGCCTCGCGTACAAACACATAGGCGAGCCGCCGCCCAACCCGCGCGTGTTCAATCCCGGCATCCCGCCCCGGCTCGAAGCGATCGTGCTGCGCGCGCTGGCGAAGGATCCGGGCCAGCGCTTCACATCTGCCGCCGACATGGAGCGCGCCCTGCGCAGCATCGAGTTCGGCGGGCAGCAGCCCACCATGGAGGTGCCGGTGCCGCCCGTGCGCCCCAACGTCACGGGGCAGGGCCGCCCCAACCGCGGGGGCCGGGCAGGCAGCGCGCAACCTATCACCGGATCGCTGAGGGGCGGGCCTCCGCGTGGGGCCTATGCTGCAGCGGCCGGGGTGCCCGCGGGGGCGGTGACTCGGCAGGTGACAAGCCCGCTCGGCGCGCCCGCGTCGGCAGCCATACGCCCGGCGCCCGTAAGGGTGCAGTCGGGCAGCGGTGGGTGCAGCGTGGCGGCCGTGATATTTCTGGTGCTTGGTATAGCAGCCGCACTGGTGGGCGGAGGGCTGGCCCTCGGCGGGCAGATACCGTTCGCCAACTTCTTCACAGAAGTGATCGTGCCCAGCCCCACGCCCACGCCCATCGTGCCGACCGCCACGCCGACCAACACGCCCGTGCCGCCCACGTCCACGCCTACATCTACGGCGACGTTCACGCCCACGCCGACCAACACGCCTAGCTCGGTCGCGGTGCCGAAGCTGGTGGGCCTGAGCATACAGGACGCTACCACCCTTGCTACGCAACGAGGGTTCGTGCTGGTCGAGCTTGAGCGCATCGACAGTCCCGAGTGGGGCCAGGGCATCGTGGCGCAGCAGGACCCGCCGCCCGACACGATATACCAGCAGACGAAGCAGATCAGCGTGCGCGTGAGCAACGGCCCGCCGCCGTTCGCCCTGCCCAACCTGGCGAACACCAACCCGAACGATGCGAAGGCCGCGCTTGAGACGGCCGGGCTGAGGGTGGCGCTAGCCTACGAAGGCAGCACCACCGTGCCCGAAGGTGTGGTCATACGCACTGTGCCGGTGGCTGACGCGAGCGTGAGGCCGGGCGACGACGTGACCATCTACGTCAGCCTGGGCGAGACGTCGACCGTGCCCGACCTGAAGGGGGTGCAGGACGCCGACCTCGCGAGGCAGATCATCGAGGGCGCAGGCTTGACGCTCGGCACGGTGGTCGAGGTTGAAGACCCGAACGAGTCGGTGCCGCCCGGCGCGGTGCTAAGCCAGAACCCTGGTCCCGGAACAATCGCCAAGAAGGGCAGCCTGGTGGACATCACCATCAGGCGGCGTCAGTAGCGCAACGGGGCGAGGAGTCACCTCCTCGCCTCTCACCATTTCCCAAACGAGCATGATAGAGGGCACAGAGATCACCCCGCGCCTGTGGGTGCTGCAGAACCGCGAGACGCGGAGCAACACAGGCGTCGTACTGCACGACAGCCTCGCCGCGCTGATCGACCCCGGCAGCGAGCAGATCGAGCTTGACGCCGCCGAGCGCTTCCTCGCGGAGAACGGCGCACCGCGCGTCGAGGCGCTGCTGTTTACCTCCGAGCCGAAGGGCGCGGAGTATGATGAGCACTGGCCGGGGGCGGTGCGCATAACGCCCCACACGCTGGCCGAAACGCCGCTGCTGCCGGTGTCGGTGTTGGGGTGGGAGATGCTCGCGCTGTCCGGGAGGTCGGGCAGGGTGGGCGTGTACCACGCGAAGGAGCGCATCCTGTTCTGCGGCGACATGCTGCGCGGCCAGGGCATACCGCCGCTTGCGCTCGGGGCCGACACGCTGCTCGAGGCGCTTGAGAAGATCGAGGGGCTGAACGTCAAGCTGGCGGTGCCCTCGCACGGCACGGCGGCGCAGGGCAAGCGCGACATCCGCGAGCGCGTCGAGCAGGACCGCAATTACGCGCTATCCGTAGTCCGCCACGTGCTCACCTCAAGGGCGGCCAACATCCCGCTGGAGCGCGTGCTGCACGTCGCCTCCGAGATGTACGACGACTTCCCCTACCTGCAGGAGCACCTGCGCAACCTGGAGGATGTCTGGGGCGAGATGGGGTCGTGAGAAAGCAGGCAGAAGGCAGTGGATGGCGGGAAGACGAGTGTGCGTGTAGCGCCGTTGCATAACCCAGCGAATCCCCAGGCCCACTGACCACTACACCATGCCCTCCTGATTCCCACCGACCGGATATGGTAATATTGGCTGGGCGTAAAAGCCTGCCCGGCTTTTACGTCCGCGCGCAGCGGCCTGTTTGGGTTTTGGGGAGGAGCAATGCTCAAGATAGAGAATCTGACTAAGGTGTACGAGGACGGCACGAAGGCGCTGCACAACCTGTCGCTTGAGGTGCCCGACGGCCAGTTCCTCGTCATCATCGGCCTGTCGGGGTCGGGCAAATCGACCCTGCTGCGCTGCATCAACGGGCTGATCAAGCCCACCTCGGGGCGGATCTGGCTGGACGGCGACGAGATCACCGCGGCCAACACGGCGCAGATGCGGCGACTCCGCCTGAAGATCGGCATGATCTTCCAGCAGTTCAACCTCGTGCGCCGCTCGTCGGTCATGACCAACGTGCTGTCGGGCAGGCTTGGCTACAAGTCCACCCTGCCTTCGATGTTGCACCGCTTTCGTTCTGACGAGTACGGCATGGCGATGGCCAATCTGGAGCGCGTGGGCATCCCCGAGAAGGCGTGGACGCGCGCCGACCAGCTATCGGGCGGGCAGCAGCAGCGCGTGGGCATAGCCCGTGCGCTCATGCAGAACCCGCGCTACATGCTGGCCGACGAGCCCGTGGCCTCGCTCGACCCGGCCACCTCCCACTCGGTGATGAAGTACCTCGAGCAGATCAACCGCGAGGACCGCATCACAGTGCTGTGCAACCTACACTTCCTGTCGCTGGCCCGGCGCTACGCGCACCGCGTGATCGCCCTGCGCAACGACGGCGAGGGCGGCACCATCGTGTTCGACGGCCCGGCCCACGAGATCACCGAGCGCAAGTTCCGCGAGATCTACGGCGAGGACGCGGTCGAGGTCGAGATCGGCCCGGGCGAGGGCACCTTCGGCAACGCCGACAGGCAGGAGCGCGTGCTCGACCCGACCATCATAGAGGGGGCAGGGTAATGGCAACCATAGAGAGACCCGCAGCCCCCGCACCGCCCGAGACGCCGCGCGTGCCGAAGCCGTCGCGCCCGGTGGTCAAGCCGCCCAAGCCGTTCTTCCTGCGCTCGTGGTTCGCACTGGTGATCACCGCGGTGCTCGTCGCAGCGCATATTTACGGCTACCAGGTGTCGCAGATCGAGCCGGGCCTGCTGGTGCAGAAGTGGCCCGATATGCAGAGGCGCTTCGGCGAGTTGCTTCAGCCCGAGATAGTCGTGCGCGATCAGAAGCAGTTGCAGGTGCCCCTGCCCATCGTGGGCGTCGAAACCGCCTCCACCAACCCCACGCCCGCCACAATCGAGGCCCCCACCGACACGGTAATCAACCTGGGGGGTGATGTAGAAGTTCGGGTCGCCGAAGGTGAGCAAATCGAGACATTCAACGTCAAGGTTGAAGCTTCGAAAGGCGAGGTAGCGCCGGGCGAGACGATGACCGTGAGCGGGTCGGGTCTGCGGCCCAACACGCCGGGGCGCGTGCTGTGGCAGAGCACCGGCCTGAACGCCTCGACCCAGCCCATTGGCACGTTCACCGCCGACGCGCAGGGCAACTTCACCACCGAGGTCACGGTGCCGGGTGACGCCGACCGTGTGCTCAACAGCTTTGGCTTCCCCAACACTCTCACCGTCAGCCAGACGTGGGACTTCGGCAACGTCTACGCCAGCGAAACGCTCACCCTGGTGATCGAGAAGATGGTGGAGACCATCTTCCTGGCTCTGATGGGCACGACATTCGCCATCGTACTTAGCCTGCCGCTTAGTTTCCTCGCTGCGCGCAACCTGATGCCGCACACGTTCCTGGGCAATGCCACGTACTTCGTCACGCGCACGCTGCTTAACGTGCTGCGCTCGATCGAGGTGCTGATCCTCGCGGTCATATTCGCCGCGACGGTAGGTCTTGGCCCCTTCGCGGGCGTGCTCGCGCTGACCGTGCACTCGATAGCTTCGCTGGGCAAGCTGTACTCGGAGGCCATCGAGTCGATCGACCCCGGCCCGCTCGAAGCGATCACGGCCACAGGGGCGAACCGGCTGCAGGTAATCATGTATGCGGTGGTGCCGCAGTTCATCCCACAGTTCCTTTCGTTCACTCTGTACCGGTGGGATATCAACGTGCGCATGTCGACCGTAATCGGCTTCGTGGGCGGCGGCGGCGTCGGCTACATCTTGCTGCAGTTCATCAACCTGGGCAATTACTTCCGGGCGGCGACCGCCATCTGGGCCATCGCTATCGTCGTTATGGCGATGGACTGGGCGTCGGCCAAGCTGCGGGAGCGCATCATCTAGCCGCGTATCGAGAGCGCAAAGAGGGGCTGCACGGCACGACCGGCAGCCCCTTTGCTATCGACCCGGGCAGGTCACAGATGGATTCGCATGCCTTCCTTCGCGGGGGAAATGTCCGCGCCTAGCTCGTCTGCCAGCGCCTCAAGCTCGCGCACGACGTCGGCCTCGTTGTGCGGGTTGATGTGGCAGGCAAGGGTGCGAGGGTAGTAGCCCTGGCGAATGTGGAAGGTGCGAAGCTCGCGGCCGAGCGAGGCGGGCGTCATGTGGCCCACCTGGTACGCGAACTCCTCGTAACGGCTGTCCAGGGTCGTCTCGGCGATCAGCAGGTCCGGGCGAATAGAGGCCCAGCCGGGGTCGCCCGTCTCGCGGGTGTCGGCCGTGTAGAACACACTGCGCCCGTCCTTCGACACGAGGTAGCCGACCGCGGGCACCGTGTGCGACACCTCAACCGGCAATACGCGGTAGCCCAGCAATTCGAACTCCTCACCTGGGCGAACCTCGTGCCAGGTGAGTGGGTAGTAGGGGCCGAGCGCCTTGTCCATGCGCGGCCACAGCACGCCGTTGAACACGTGGGTCTCTAGGGCCTCGCGCACGTCGTCCAGCGCGTGGATGTGGGTGCTCTTGAGCAGCCAGTTATTGTGGGCCAGGCCGACGAGGTCCTTGATGTGGTCGAAGTGGCGGTGGGTGATAAGCACGGCCTCGATGCGCTCCTGCTCTTCGAGGGTGAGGGCGGTGGTCAGCCCGCCCGCGTCGATGGCGAGCACGCCGTCGATCAGCAGCGACATGAACCCGATGCTGCTGCTCTGCCCCTGGTGCCCCCCGAGTATCCTCACTTCCATGTGCGTGTGTCTCCTGTGCTAATCTTCCGCAATAATTACGATGCGGTCAGCGGCAGTAAAGGTTACAACCTCGGACTTCGGGGGGTTGACGTGTACTCCGTAATGGCCCCGGTCGTCCCGTTCCTGCGCGCCCACAATATACCCGATGGCGATGTGGCTGTGCCTGCGGGCCGACTCGAGCACGGTATACAGGTTGACCGAGCGGCCGAGCACCACGTAGTCCGCCGCGGGCCTGACGTAGATCTCCGAGCCTTCAGGGTCGAACATATCGGAGAACACCCGCGCAAGGTGCTTGTTCTCCGACACCTGGGCCAGCATCAGGCTGAGTAGCTTATCGCTCACAATGAAGTCGTCGGCCTTGGTGACCTCGGCAAGCTCGCGATTGCGGTCGTCCATCATCTCGCTCACGATGGAGAAGCGCTCGCCGATACGTGCCTCGATATCGCGCAGGTGCAGCAGCGTAATGAGGGTCTTGGCGTCGGCGCGCTGCGCGTCGAGGTGGTCGGAGTAGCAAAGCACGACGATGTGCTCGAACTCGTCGGGGCGAAGCGAGTCGAGCGTGCGGCGGTCGGTGGTGTCGCCCTCGCGGAACGTGACCGCGAGGTTGCGGCACTCGCCGCACTGCATCTCAAGGTCGTGCGCGGCCTCGCGGACGGACGCCACCACGAGCACAGTGGAGCCGGGGGCGACATAGTGGTCAAGCTCGTTGATGATGGTGGGGGCGCGGCGGTTCCACCCGAGCACCAGCACGCGCTCGGGGCGCGGCGCGGCGGGCGCTGCGGTCTGGATGGCGCTCTCGTCGATGCCGAAGTCGGTGCGGCCCGACAACTTGATGGTGTCGTCGTCGTCCGATACCGCGATCAACCGGTCGCCGAGCTGCAGTACGGTATCAAACGCCGGGTGGACGCGGACCTGCCCGCCCGCGTACATGATGCCGATGATTGATGATGTCTCGTAGGCGAACAGCGCCTCGGCGAAGGTCTTGCCCACCAGCGCAGGCTCCTCTTTGAAGTAGATCTCGTCGGAGCTGAAATCGAGCAGCTCGTTGTACACGACGGACAGGCCGGTCTGGCGGCAGGTCTGCGCGATAAGGCGGGAGATGGTATCGCCCACGTCGATCAGGCTGGCCTCGTCGCCGCCCACCAGCCGCGCGGCCTCCAGGTTGCGGGGGTCGTGGATCTCGGCCACGATGTGGTACGGCTCGGAGCGGCGGTTGGAGTTGTTGGTGATGGCGAGAATGCTCTTGATGACCTGGGAGTCGGGGTCGTCGCCGGGGGGCGACAGCGCGATGATCGAGCGGGCGCCATGCGGGTTGACGATCTCAAGGTCTTCGAGCTGGAGGGGGCTTCCGGTGCGGCACACAACGCGGGTGTTGCGCATGTTAGGCACCTTCGTGCGGATCTCGTCCTCCATCTCAATCTTATCCTTGTCGGCCAGCACAACGACCACCGGGCGCCTGCGGTTGGCGTTGGCCTCGACGAGCTCGTGCAGCACGGTGAAGATCTGGTCTGACCAGCCGAGGATGAGGGTGTGGTCCTGCTCGATGACGAGCGAGCGGCCCTTGCGCAATTCGTCGATCTTGGCCTCGATGCCCGAGGAGAGCACGCCGATGAGCGTGCTCACGATGAAGATGCCGCCGAGCGTGACGAGGAGCATGAGCATGAGGAAGGGCACGCTGCCGGTATCGCCGCCCATGGTGCCGGGGTCGAGGGTGCGCAGGAGGTTGCGCCAGAAGACGGCCCAGAAATCGCCCTCGGGGTCGAGCCGGTCGCGGAAAAGCTCGACCAGCACGCTGACCACGAGGATCATGACTATCGAGATGACGCCGAGCCATGCAATCAGGGCGGGGGTGCCCCGCGACATGGTATTGTCGAAGGCGTATCGCAGGCGCTGAGAGAACGTAGCTTTCCGCATTTGACTCCTCAGGACAGAAGGGCAGGCCGGTCACCGGTATGACGACGGGTACAGGTCGAGAAGCCGGGGCATAGGGCAGGGCCGAATGCCGGGGCGTGAATAGTATACCCGAAGTGCGCGAGAGGGGAAGCGGGCAGTTGGCGCTTCCGGGCGGCTTAAACGACAAACCCCCGCCAGGCGGGGGCGTTGGTAGCGCATAGGGGATTCGAACCCCTGATCTCCTCCTTGAGAGGGAGGTGTCCTAGGCCTCTAGACGAATGCGCCGCGACACGTCCAAGTGTACCATAACGGCCGCGGGGGTGTCAAGGAAAACCGGCCGCGGCGCCGTAGGGCGCGATTGACACGGAGGCGCCCGCGACCGTATAATTTAGGTGACGCGAGAGTAACTCAGCTGGTAGAGTGTCTGCCTTCCAAGCAGGATGTCGCGGGTTCGAGTCCCGT
>DASTEB010000399.1:0-2466 GCA_035710025.1 Chloroflexia bacterium | reverse complement strand
TTGTTGCCTTGCCTATAATCGACGCCCCGGCCCCGCCTCAGTCGAGGCCCAGGCGCTCGTATTGCTCTGGCGGCGTGCCTTCGCTCGCCAGTAGGTCGCGCAGCACGCCCAGCATCCGCTCTCGCTGGCGCGGTTCCGAGTCCCACAGATTGTGGGCCTGCCCGGGGTCGTCGGCCCGGTTGAACAGGAAGTGCTCCCGGCTGAGGGGCGGTATGGCGAGGGGCACCTGCCACTGGGGCAGCGCCGCGCCCGGGATGTAATTGCCGCTCTGCGCGGGTGGCACGGCGCTCTGCACGTCCTGCGACCTGTAGATCGCGGCCGAGTATGAATACAGCGGCCCGTCCTGCGCGGGCGACTTGAAGATGGTCCACTGCCCATCGGTGGCGCACACGCCCTGCCCGAACGTGCCGTAGAGCAGCGCCTCGCGCCCGTCTGCCCTCCCCTCGCTCTCGATCAGCGGCAGCAGGCTCCGTCCGTGGGGTTGCCCCGCGTCCGGCGCGCCCGCCAGTTGCAGCACGGTCGGGAAGAGGTCCACCGTCGAAGTCAGTCGCGAGATAGCCCGCCCGTTGCCGGGGTAAGAGGGGTGCCAGGCCAGCAGGGGTATGTTGGCGTGGCTGTCGTAGTGTGGGTACTGCTTGCCGAACGCGCCCCTCTCGCCCAGATCGTGCCCGTGGTCGGTCGTGACGATCACCGCCGTGTCGTTCCACAAGTCCAGCTCGTCCAGCTTCTTCAACACCTCCCCGAACCACCTGTCCACCATGGTCAGCTTGCCCGAGTACTGGGCGCGGATGAAAGCAAGCTCTTCGGGCGTGGTCTCGGCCATGAAGTGAGCCAGCACCTCCGGGTCCTGGTACGGCGGCCACAGGGTGTACCTGTCTCTCAGTGATCCGTCGCCATACATGGAGGCGTAAGGCTCGGGCACGTCGAACGGCTCGTGTACGTCGAACGACTCCACCTGCAGGTAGAAGGGCGTGGTGCCCCGGTTCTCCTCGAGCCACTGGGAGGCAGCGGTCATCAGCCTGGCGGGGAAGTAGTCCTCCTCGCCCTGGAAGTCCTTGACGTTGCCGTAGTATGTGCGGGCCTGGGTGGGACGCCAGCGCTCGATATTCTCAACCCACTTCGGAACCGGCTCGTCGTCGCGCACCGGTCCCTTCCAGTTGTCGGTCTCGTGCCCTCGGATCAGGCGCGTGTTCTCGAACGACTGGATGTAGCCGTTGGCCTGCTCCTCCCAGTAGTGGTAGTGGTCTGTGCAGATTGCGGTGCGGTAGCCCTGCGCCTGCAGGACCCGGGGCAATCGTCTGTCGAACGGCTCCAGCGAGCCCCACGGCCGCCACATCACTTCCTTGAACCCGGCGAAGATCTCGCGCCGGGCGGGCATGCACGGCAGACTGCCCACGAAGTGGTTGTCGAAGCGCCAGGCCCGCCGCGCGAAGGCGTCGAGGTTGGGCGTGGCGACCTCGCTCGGCGCATAGGCCGACAGGAAGTGCCTGTTCAGGCTGTCGATCAATACGAGGATGATGTTCATCGCTGCTCTTGCCCCCGGCGGCCGTCCGTACTACCCTATCTCGCTCAGGCGCACCGGCCTGCCCTCGTCGTACGACTTGCGTGCCGCCAGCGCGATCACTACCGGGGCACGCCCGTCCTGCCCTGTGACCGGCACCGGCTTGTCGTTTAGCACGGCGTCCACGAACGACTGGATCTCCGCCACGTAGCTCTCGGTGTAGCGCTCGAGGAAGAAGTGCAGCGGCAGGTCGCGCCCGATATTGCGGTTCGTGCTGAGCACTGCGGTGTTGGGGTAGTTGTTGCCGGTGCTTATCGCCCCGCCGCTGCCGAACACCTCCACGCGCTGGTCGTACCCGTACACCGCCCGGCGGCTGTTGTCTATCGTGCCGATCACGCCGTTGTCGAACTTCAACACGACCAGCGCGGTGTCTATGTCCCCCGCCTCACCGATGGCCGGGTCGACCATCACCCCGCCCGCCGTGTACACCTCCTCCACCTCGGCGCCGGTGAGGAAGCGGGCCATGTCGAAGTCGTGGATGGTCATGTCAAGGAAGATGCCGCCCGAGCCGCGCACGTACTCGATGGGCGGCGGGGCGGGGTCGCGGCTGATGATGTGCATGAGGTGAGGCCGGCCGATCTCGCCTTCCTCTATCGCCCGGCGCACCCGCCGGTAGTTGGCGTCGAAGCGCCGGTTGAAGCCTACCTGCAGCTTGACCCCCGCCCGCTCCACTGCTGCCAGCGCGCCGTCAATCGCGTCGAGCGAGAGAGCTATGGGCTTCTCGCAGAAGATGTGCTTGCTCGCTTGCGCTGCCTCCTCGATGATCCGGGCGTGCGTGCCCGTGGGCGAGCAGATAACCACGGCCTGCACGTCCGGGTCGTGTACCACGGCGCGGTAGTCCTCCACCGCACCGGGGATGCGATAGTCGCGGGCCACCTGTTGAGCCGACTCTAGCGCGACGTCGG
>DASTEB010000398.1:0-2670 GCA_035710025.1 Chloroflexia bacterium | reverse complement strand
TCCTGGCGCAAAGCACGCACAAAGCTGGCTAAATCACTGCGTGTCCGGATTGCTTCCACTTGTTCATGGAGTTCCACTGCTACAGTTCTCCTCTAGCATAGATTGATATGCCATCATTCTTAGTGACTAATTCATAAAGCTCCCGACTTGCCTCTCGGTTGGTTGGTGAGGCGATTGGGGTAGACGACCGTCCCCTACCTCACCTCGAACGCCCCGTGCACGATGCAGTGGTCGCTGCCGCGGGGGGTGCAGTCTACCTCGGAGGAGAGGGGCACCACGCCGGGGCCGCTGAACAGATAGTCTATGCGCAGGAGCGCCCAGTCGAACCGGCTCAGTTGGGCGGGCCGCCAGGTGGCCCCCGTGCTCACGCCCACCGCCTTGAACGCGTCGGTTAGCCCGCGCGATACGTCGGCGTAGGCAGGCTCGCGGTCGGTCACGTTGAAGTCGCCCACCAGCAGGAGCGGGTCGCCCGCGTCGAGGAAGGGCTGCACGAAGTTCCGCGCCTCGGCCAGCAGCTCGTCACGCAGCGAGGGGTCGTAGCAGCGCACCGGCACGATGCTCGCCTTGACGCACGAACGTGCGGGCGGCGGGTGCGCCACGACCACCACGACGTTGCGCCCCAGGCCCACGTCCAGCCTCGCCCAGATCACCCGGGGCAGCCCACGCGGGTCGTCGCGCTCGACCACCCCCTGCTCGATGATCGGGTAGGTGGTGAGCAGCACCTGCCCCGACACCAGGTTGCCCGGCTGGTCGCCCCACCTGTAGGGGTATAGCTTGGCTACCTCCGGGTCGGCCGCTAGCCAACCCCAGTCGGCCTCGGTGAGGGCCACGATACTCGCGGGCTTCTGCCGCAGCACCTTCATGATCTCCTCGTGCCAGCCGCCCACCAACACGTTCCACGTCATCACGTCGAGCCTGATCGCGCCCGGGTTGGGCGGCGGCGAGGCGTGGGCCAACCCCGGCGGAAAGCGCACCAGGAACACCGCCGCGCACACCAGCAGCAGCACGCGCAGCGCCTTCGCCCCACGCAGCAGCGCGAACGGCAGCACCGCCGCCAGCCCCAGGAACAGGTACGGCGCGAATACCTCCGTCACCGCGAACATGCCCGCCCGCCTCGGCCTCACCGTGTTGAGCAGCGTGAGCGCCAGCAGCCCCAGCGGGTAGAGCATCGCCAGGGCGATCAGCAGGCGGCGAGCGGCGGCAGTCACGCGCCCGCGCAGGGGGTGTCGCTCGTTATCGGGGGTGTAATTACAAGAGGCTCCGCACTCTTCGCAGTAGCGCGAGGCGGGGGAGAGGGCGAATCCGCAGTTGGGGCAAGAGGTCATACTTTACATAAGAGACTGTGGTATAATGGGGCAAATCCGGCCCACAATGTACCAACGAACCGGCACCGGGCAGGGTTACAGGCCTGATGCGTGATGCGTGATGCATCGGCACCGGTACCTGGGTCTATATTGAGGTTTGTCAGACGCGCTTTACAAGCACGCGTGTGCGCGCGTGGGGCCGAGTGGTTGCAGCGCCGCGGTCACGCATCACGCATCACGAACGCCTATGCTCGACGTCCAGTTGGCTGTTGCCAAGACGAACAAGTACGCCAGCCGGGAGAGCGGCGACACGCTCGAGGTGGTCGAGCGCCCGCACGGCGGCTTCTCGGTCGTGCTGGCCGACGGGCAGGGCAGCGGCAGGTCGGCCAAGAGCCTGTCGCACCTGGTGACGAGCAAGGCGGTCGGCATGATCAAGGACGGGGCGCGGGATGGGGCCGTGGCCCGCGCCGCCCACGACTACCTCTACACCTACCGGGGCGGGCAGGTGTCGGCCACGCTGGTGATCGTGTCGCTCGACCTGACCACGCGCACGTTGGTGCTGTCCCGCAACAGCCACTGCCCGATCATACTTTCCCGCGCCGGGCAGGAAGAACTGACCGTGCTCGAGGCCGAGTCGAACCCCATCGGGCTGTACCCTATGACCAAGCCTGTTGTCACCGAGCTTCCGGTCGAGGGCGACACTTACGCCATCACGTACACAGACGGGGTAATGGATGCGGGCAGGCGCGACAGCCGGCCCGTTGATATACCCGCCCTGTTCGGCGAGGCGCTCGCTGAGGGCAAGAAGTCGGCCCGCGAGCTTGCAGACCACATGCTGGAGAAGGCGCTGGAGGCCGACGCGGGCCGCCCCGCCGACGATATGACGTTGCTGGTGCTCGCCATCAACGAAGCCGCGCCGCTCGATACAAGGCGGATTCAAACGGAGATACGACGCCTGGAGATGCACGTACCGATCCAGGGGCCGGGGGCAGCCACCAGACACTCTACCTGATACCCCTCACCTGCCACGACCCCCTGAACCCTGATCCCTGACAAAGGAGTCGAGGATGCAGGATTTGACTCGGCGCAAATTCCTCACCCTGGCGGGGCAGTTAGCCGCCCTCGGGGCGGGCGCGATGCTCGGCCGCTCGGCCCTTGCCGAGGGTCTACACAGCCCAAACCGCGACGGCGGCGACGAAGTGAGCCTGGACGCTATGATCGCCCAGATGCTGCTCGTGGGCTTCAGCGGAGGCGCTCTCTCGCCCGGCAACCCCGTGATCGAGAACGTGCGCGCCGTAGGTATCGGGGGAGTGGTGCTGTTCGACGCGGTGGGTAACATCAAATCGCCCGGCCAATTGAAGGCGCT
>DASTEB010000397.1:0-3638 GCA_035710025.1 Chloroflexia bacterium | reverse complement strand
CGGGCGTCTCGACCAGGCCGCCCGTGCTGTTCGGCTCGTAGTTCACCTTGGGGTTTGGACCTGTCTTGTCCACGTAGTAGGCCATCTGCCCGTCGCGCTGGTTGGTGGCGACCTCTGCCTTCGGGTGGTTCACCGGCAGTTGCAGGTAGTTCGGGCCTACACGGTAGCGCTGCGTGTCGGAGTAGGAGAAAGTGCGCCCCTGCAGCATCTTGTCGTCCGAGAAGTCGAGCCCGTCCACCAGCACGCCCGTGCCGAAGGCAACCTGCTCAACCTCGGCGAAGAAGTTGTCGGGGTTGCGGTCGAGCACCATCTTGCCCACAGGCCGCAGCGGGAACTGGTCCTCGGGCCAGGTCTTAGTGTCGTCCAGCGGGTCGAAGTCAAGCTCAGGGTGCTCGTCGTCCGACATGATCTGCACGCACAGCTCCCACACGGGGTACTCGCCGCGCTCGATGGCGTCGCGCAGGTCCTTCGTGGCGTGGCCAAGATCGGTGGCCTGGATTGCGTTGGCCTCCTCCTGCGTGAGCGACTTGATCCCCTGCTGGGTCTTCCAGTGGTACTTCACCAGCACGCCCTCGCCCCTGGCGTTCACCATGCGGTAGGTGTTGACGCCGAAGCCGTCCTGGTGGCGGTAGTCCGCGGGTATGCCGCGCGGGCTGAACAGCCACGTGAGCATGTGCATCGACTCGGGCGTCATGCTCATGAAATCGAAGATGCGGTTGGGCTCCTGCCGGAACGTGTCCGGTGACGGCTTGAGCGCGTGTATCACATCGGGGAACTTGATGGCGTCGCGGATGAAGAACACGGGCAGGTTGTTGCCCACCAGGTCCCAGTTGCCGTCCTCGGTGTAGAACTTGACCGCGAACCCGCGCGGGTCGCGGGCCGTCTCCGCCGAGTCACGGCCACCGATAACAGTCGAGAAGCGTATGAACAGCGGAGTGCGCTTGCCCTTCTCCTGGAACAGCTTGGCGCGCGTGTACTTGCTCGCCGGCTCGTCGCCGATGGTGCCGTAGGCCTCGAAGTACCCGTGCGCTCCGGCGCCCCGCGCATGGACAACCCGCTCGGGGATGCGCTCGCGGTCGAAGTGGCTGATCTTCTCCAGGAAGTGATAGTTCTCGAGCGTGGTCGGGCCGCGGTCGCCCACGGTGCGCATATTCTGATTGTCGTACACCGGGTGGCCCTGGCGGGTCGTCAGGTTCGGCCCCCCTGCCTTCTCATGGTCCATGCTACCTGCGCCGTCTTTGGGCTTGTCGTTGTCACGTCCGTCTTTCATCTCAATCGATTCCTTTCGCCACGTCTATTCGGGCATCAGGCTAACGCCGTCGAGTACGACCGGCAATTTCCGCCGGCCTCCACACTTGTGAGCAGTTGAACTATTGAGGCGTGGGCATAAGCGAGCGGCCACGCCAGGTACCCGCTATCCTACCAGACCACGGTAAAGTAGTCGAGGTACGCCGGTTTGCGCCACCCCAAACAGCAGCAAGTGTCGGGCCATTGGAAGCACTCCTGCCCATGCCTTGAGAACCTGAAGGCTGCGCTTCGTGGGCCGGGTCTAGCCCAGCCCGAGTCCCTCCAACTTCCTTCGTATTGCGGGCACCGATACCTTGCCCCCGCTGCTCACCACCTCGCCGCCCACCATGACCAACGGCAGCTGCGCGTCGGGCGGCAGGGGCGGGCAATCGTCTTCAAGCAGGTCGTAGTAGCGCACCGCTACCCGCTCGCCGTATCTGCCCGTGAGCTGCCGGGCGGCGTACTGCGCCACCTCGCGCCAGGTGTCCTTCACGCCGTCGGCGCACGCGACCGGCGTACCCACGATCTCGACCGTTACGGTAGGGGCCATGTCACGCCCTCACGCCCGTGGCCGCGGCATCTGCGGGCGGGACGGCGCCCATACCGGCGGCCGTGCGCGTGCCGAAAAGCCGCTTCTCCAGCCTCATCGCGCCCCACACCAGCGCGAGCATCACCGGCACCTCGATCAGCGGCCCCACCACCGTGGCCAGCGCCACCGTGGGGGAGAACGCCGTGATGGCAATCGCAATGGCTATCTCGAAGTCGCGCCCGGTCGAGTTGAACGCCACGGCCACGGCATCGCGGTAGTTGAAGCGCAGGCGCGCGCCGATCAACAGCACCACGAAGAACATGATCGCGAAGAACAGCGCCATCGGCACCGCCATCTGCAGCACGATCACCGGCCGGCTCAGGATCATGTCGCCCTTGAGCGCGAACATGACGATCAGCGTAAACAGCAGTCCCAGGATGGACAGCGCGTTCAGCCCCGGCTTGAGGCGCTCCATCGCCTCCTCGCCGCCCCGCTTCACCACCAACTGCCGCGTGAGCACGCCGAGCAGCAGCGGCAGCCCCAGGTACAGCACCACGCTCTCGGCCACCACCCACACGTCGAAACTGACGTTGCCGATCAGCAGCCGGGCGTAAACCGGTATCAGCGCCATCTGGATGACCGAGTTGACGGCCACGAACACCAGCGCCATCGGCGTGTTGCCCTTCGCCAGGTAGGTGAAGATGATCACCATCGCGATGCACGGCGCGAGACCGTACAGCACCAGCCCCGTGTGCAATTCGGGGTCGCTCACGAAGATGTTGGCCAGCAGCAGCATCAGGAACGGCGCGACCAGGTAGTTGAACACCACGACCACCGCAAGCTGCCGCGGCGAGCGAAACGCCTGCCCGACCTCGTTCAGCCGCACATTGGTCATCGCCGGGTACATCATCAGGAACAGGCCGACCGGAACGCCCAGCGAGATGATGTTGGGCACCGTGAAGGCGAAGTCGCCCGCGAAGATGCTCTTGATCGCGTCGATGGGTGGGGTCAGCGTGAAGTCGGATATGCGCAGCCACTGGCCGATGCCAATGCCCACGGCCATGCTGAACAGCACGAAGAAGGGGAGGAGTCGAAAGTCCTCCAGCCTGGCAAGTAGTCCCTTCGCGTTCATAGCACTCCCTCAAGCACTCGATCACTTTCGCTTGCGCCCTGCGGCACGTTCCCGCCGAGTATGCGCTCGCCCAATTCCACGAGCACATCCAGCCCGGCCACCTCGTGCGGCAGCAAGGGTATGCGAAGCTGCGGCACAGCGAACCGTTCGGCTATCTCACCGAGGTACTTCTGCTGCATGGCCCAGCGCGCCCGGCTGAAGGGCGTGGTACACGCCTCGGCGGGCAGCACCTGGTTGGCTACAACCAGCCCCGGCTCGATGCCTATCGTGCGCAGCTCCTCGGCCGCCCGGTACGCCTCCACTATCGGGGTCGACTCGGGGTACATCACGTAGGCGAAGGTGCTCTGCGCCGGGTCCTTCATCATCTCAATCACCCTGCCGAAGCGCTGCTTCGCCACGTCGTCCGCCGCGACTGTGTCCACCGACGCGTACACCTTGATGTCAAGCTGCGTGCTCCAGTCGACAGGCAGTTGCAGCAGGCGCAGGGTGTGCCCGGTCGGCGCGGTGTCGAACACGGTCACCTGCCAGTCGTCCTGCGCGGCGTACTCTATGAACTTGTCGAACGCCGCCATCTCCTCTGTGCAGGGCGAGTCAAGCTCCTCGGCCATGACGGCGATTGCCCCCTCCGGCCGCCCGCGTCTCCGCGCATCGTCCAGTATGCGCGCCTTGTAGGCGTCGCCCGCCGCCTTC
>DASTEB010000396.1:0-3254 GCA_035710025.1 Chloroflexia bacterium | reverse complement strand
CAGCGGCTCGACGGTCAGCCACACCTCGTCCACCAGCCCCGCGCCGAGGAACAGAGCGTTCACCTGCGCGCCGCCCGTCAGCACAGCCTCGGTGTAGCCCCGCGCCTCGAGACCGGCCACGATGTCGTGGGGCGGGGCGTTGGTGTACTCCACCTGGCCGGGGGTGCTCTCCTGCACCTCAGGGCGGTGGGTCAGCACGACGTGCAGCCTGCCGGGCAGGGGCGAGGGGAACGTCTTGAAGGTGTTGTTGCCCAGGATCACCACCCCGGCGCGCTTCGACGTCTGCATGAACAGTCGCTTGTCCTCCTTCGAGGACCAGTCCACGAAGTGGTGCGCGCTGCGGGCGATCTTGCCGTCGAGCGTGACGGCCGCGAGCAGGAGGATCTTCATCGGGGGCTCCGTGTGGTGTGGGTGGGTCAGCTTGCGGGGCGGTCGAACTCGATCAGGAGGGTCGTGATGGCGTGGGGCGTCAGCGGTATGTTGATTTCCGATTGCCTATCCTGGAAACCGAAGCGCTCTATCGGGCGCTCCATCAAGTCGCACGTCCATATAGCTGACACCAGGGTTCCGGGTGTCACAAACATCCGGCCGTACGCGCCTCTATCCTCATAGATCCTTACTATCAAACCGTGACCATCACGCCTGGGATGTGCGGACAGCACCCGACCACGGCTGTTATGAAGAACCTCTTGCAGTACAGTATGTGCGCTGATGACTGGTGTAGTCGGGCTCATGCTCCCGAGTCGCCCGCGCACTATGTCGGGCATCAGGTGAACGCGCCATTGGAAGTCGCCTTCGAGCCACTGAGGGAAGTTCGTGCCCCACTGAGTATTGGACAGGTGAGCGTACACCACCGGCTCGGTCGGCACTCGCGCCGGCTCGAAACGGTAGATGCCGGGATCGCCCAGCCCGAACAGCGGCATATCTTCGGCAATTACGCTCATGCCCAGGCTGCCTTTCGACGTATACAGCCAATCGGCACACCACAGGTAGCGATTGGCACCCTCAACGATGTCTCGGGCCGGGTCAATCACCGAACCGGTCTGCCCCAGGAGGAACGTCGGGCTGCGGATGCTCATCGGGAACGGTACGACCGTGCTCTCGGCCAGAGGAATCGCCTCTTTGCCCTCCACTCGGTACACGAGGTCCACCTGAGGTTGGAAACCAGCAACTCCCACGCTGATCTCTATCGAGACTGATTGTTCCGGCAGAATAGGGTTGCCCGAACCAACGGCGCGCAACCGACCCCCCGTAAGGCGCAGGATGGTACCCTGCTCGCTATGCACCTTCTCTAGGGCGAAGTCGCGAGCATAGGCTGTGATATGCTGCGAGTCCTCGGGGTAGCCTTGCTTGCCGAAGTCATGCACGAACCAGTCCTGTAGGAACAGCCCGTAGGCGCGCATGAATTCGGCGATGTCGGATATTGAGTAGATATCGTAACGGTAGCCGCCGAACGGCTCGCTCGCAGAGCTGTCCACCCACTCGTGGCCGGTGTTCTTATCCACCAGCGATACGATGCCACCCGATGCCGGATCAACCTCAAGGCGAAATGAATTGTCCTCAAGCACGTTATCCGGCGTGCTTTCCGCCGCTACTATGGGGCGAATACCGGCCAGGACCTTATCTAACTCCGTTTCCTCCTGAGGAGCAGGCTTCGGCTCGGGTACCAGCCGGGCGGCCTGCTCGTACAACTCCTCGGCCCGGTCCACGTAGGCGGCCTTGGCCCGCCACGACTCCTCCAGGCGGCGGTACGGCTCGGTTTGGCGGGCGACCTCGAACCCCTCGCCGAACACGCGCTTGATGGTGGACTTCACGTCGAGGCCCCAGGTGTGCTCGCCGAACAACAGCAACTGCTCGTAGGCGGCGTCTATCAGGGGCGCGACGGCGCGGGCCAGCGGAAAGTCGTCCGGGCTCCCCTCCACGCCCGGCCAATCGTACGCGACGGCAGCCATCTCGAGATCGAGCAGCTTGCCCCGAAGCTCGCGCACGCGGGATACCTCGCGCGGGTAGGTGCCGATACCGTGGATCCACGTGTCGGCCAGGTCCTGCGACACCACCGGCAACCCCTCTAACTGCTCGGGACGCTCCAGCAGCGACTCGGCGAAGTCGCCAAGCTGCCCGAACAGCACCTCGACGCCGGGCGCGCCCTCCTCGATGGTGCGGCGGATGCGGGCAAGCTCCTCCGGCGAGTGGGGGCCTTCGTTGTCAATGGTGTGCGCCACCGCCAACCACGTGTCGAGCGGCCAATCATCCGGCGGGAGCAGGGGCGTGCCGTAGCCGCCGGGCGAATAGTAAGTCAGCAGGCGCGAGCCGTCAGGCCCTTCCCACCAGAACAGGCGCGGCACGTGCGGGGTGTGGCTGCCCGGGTTGGCCCCCAGGTGCAGGAACTTCACCCCGGCCCGCGCCAGCAGCGTGGGCAGTATCCAGGTGTGTCCCGGCACGTCGGTTTGCTTGGCCGCCGTGGGCCACCGCCCGAACTCCTCCGACAGCCCCCGCGAGATGTGCAGCCCGCGCACAAGCTCCTCCAGCGAGCAGAACGCCGTGTGCGTGGTGAAGGGCCAGGCGTGCCAGTGCAGCCGCCCCTCCTCCACCAATCTCCGGGCCGCCTCCTGCGACTCCTCGCCCACCGACGGGTCGGACAGGAGGAAGCGCAGCGGCCACGCGGGCAGCGTCCAGCTGTAGCCAAGGCCCTCAGGCTCGTTCTCGGTGGCGGCCATGACACGGCGCACGGCGTCGAACATCGGGCCGGTGTACTGGCGCATGACCTCGTCAGGCAGACCGGTGAAACCCAGGTCGAAGTGGGTCTTGAAAACAACGACAACTTTACGCAGATCGGGCATGGGTAGTGGCTCCGGCGGGGTAAGTCAGCGCCATTCTAGCCCCCGGCAGGCTGGGGGTCAAGAGGTACATTGACTTGTTGATGCGGTAATGGTCCCGGGCAACGCGACGCCCGCAGCCTTCGAGATCACTGCCACACAGTGTGGCAAACTCTGGAATTGCCCGGGCAATTTCGCCCAGACCTATTGACAGGGCCGCATTTTGGATGTATAAACCATTCAAAGGAGTTTGAATGCTAAAGGCGAACAGAATGATTGAGCCGGTTACAACAGTAGACGAGGAGTTCGAGCCGGAAGAGACCTTCATGATCTCCAGTCTCGAGACTCTGAAGGTGATCTCCGACCATACCCGCCTGCATATTCTCGAGACCCTGGCCGAAGCGCCGATGACCGTCAAGCAGGTTGCCCGGTCTCTGG
>DASTEB010000395.1:0-2062 GCA_035710025.1 Chloroflexia bacterium | reverse complement strand
GTAGCGCGTGTACACGGTCTGCTCCGACAGCTCCTCGTGGAACTTGACCAGGAGCGGCTCGTCCTCCGGGCGGATCGGCCTGATGACCAGCGGCGTGCCGTCCTTCGCGGTCCACTGCTGCACGTACTGCAGCGGGTACGGGCGGATGGCCAGCGGCGGCACGTCCTCCTCGCTCACCTCCGGCTCGTACAGCACTACCCGGGCGTCGAGCGCGATCAGGCGGTCGGGCGATGCCAGCAGCGGGTTGATGTCAAGCTCCTTCACGAGCCGCTGCTCGACCACAAGCTGGCTGAAGCGCACCAGCAGGTGCTGCAGCCCCTCGATGTCCACCGGCCTGCGCCCGCGCACACCCTTCAGCGCCGTGAATATCTTGGTGCGCTCCATCATCCGCAGGGCAAGGGTGGAGTTGAGGGGCGGCAGGGCCAGCGCGCGGTCCTTGAACACCTCCACTAGCTGCCCGCCCATGCCGAACAGCAGCACCGGGCCGAACTGCGGGTCTATGCTCGACCCGATGATAATCTCGTACCCGGTCCACTGGATCATCGGCTGCACAGTCACGCCCTCGAAGTGCTCTGCCCCGACCTTCTCGCGCACCGACTGCTCGATAGCGCGGTATGCCTGCCGCACCGCTGCCTCGTCCGTCAGGTTCAGCTGCACGCCGCCCACGTCGGTCTTGTGGGTGATCGTGCGCGAGTAGATCTTCACCACCACCGGGTAGCCGATCTCAGCGGCGCGCTCCACCGCCTCGTCCTCGCTCGCGGCGACGTAGGTCTCGACCACCGGTATGCCGTATGCCCCCAGCAGTTGCTTCGACTCGACCTCGGTCAGCAGGGTGCGGCCCTCGCTCCTTGCCTGGTCGATGATCTGGCGCGCTTTTTCGCGGTTCATTGCGCTTCCCCTGTCCTCGGTCAGCACGGGGGTCTCGTAGAGGGCGCGCAGGTTGTAGTTGTAGCGCCACATGTAGTTGAACATGCGGGCCGCGGTGTCGGGGTAGGGGAAGCTGGGGATATTCGCGCTGCGCAGGAACTCTTCGCCCGGCTGTATCTCCTCGCCGCCCATCCAGCTTGCCAGCAGGGGCTTGCCCGGTATCTTGGCGTAAGGGCGCAGCTGCTCGGCCGTGCCCGCCGGGTCGGTCATGGCCTGTGGGGTCAGGATCACCATCAGGCCGTCGCTGTTGGGGTCTTTCGCCGCGGTGGCAAGGGCCTCGGCGTAGCGCTGGGGGGATGCATCGCCCAGGATGTCCACCGGGTTGTTGTGGCTCCACGCGGCGGGCAGGATGCCGTTGAGCGCGTCCATCGTGTCGTCCGAAAGCTGCGCAAGCTCTCCGCCGCCCGTGATAAGCGCGTCGGTGGCCAGCACGCCCGGCCCGCCAGCGTTGGTGATGATGGTGAGGCGCGGTCCTCTGGGAAGGGGCTGCTTGCCCAGCAGCTCGGACATGTAGAACAACTCGGCAATAGAGTCGACGCGCAGCACGCCCACCCGCCCGAACGCCGCCGCCAGCACCTCGTCCGACCCCGTGAGCGAGCCGGTGTGCGAGGCCGCGGCGCGGGCCGCCTGCTCGGTGCGCCCCGGCTTGATCACGATGATCGGCTTGGTCAGCGCGACCTCCCGCGCCGCGGAGAGGAACGAGCGCGCATCGCCTATCGTCTCCATGTAGATCACGATGGAGCGGGTATGCTGGTCGTCGCCCAGGTAATAAATCATGTCGCCCCAGCCCACGTCGAGCATCGAGCCGAGCGATGCGAACGCCGAAAAGCCGACGTTCTCGCGCCTTGACCAGTCGAGCACGGCCGTAAGCAGCGCCCCGCTCTGGCTGATGAAGCCGACCGTGCCGGGCCGCGCTATGCCGCTGGCGAAGGTGGCGTTCAGGCCGGAAGGCGGTCTCATGATGCCCAGGCAGTTGGGCCCGACCACGCGGATATTGCCGCGCCGGGCCTGCTCGAGCACCTGGCGCTCGAGCTCGACGCCCTGCGGCCCTGTCTCCTTGAACCCGGCGGAGATTACTATCGCTCCCCTGACGCCCTTCTCCACGCACTCGGCCATGATGCCCGGCACGGTGCCG
>DASTEB010000394.1:0-4501 GCA_035710025.1 Chloroflexia bacterium | reverse complement strand
GAGGCTGGACCTGGAGGCGGCCAGGGGCAGGTACTGGACCGTGGTGGCTCACGACCTGCCCGGGCATTACCACGTGCTGGCCGCGAGCGAGCAGCCGGACGGCGAGAGCAGCAGACCCCGGGAGAACCGGGAGGAGAGACGACCGGTAGGTGTACGGTATTAGCCTGCCGGAAACGCCCTGGGTGCAAGGAAGGGCGGCGCAAGAGGGGAGCGGGTGTACGGGCCTGCTCCCCTCGCTGTTGTGTGATTTGTTCGCGCGCGGTCGTCTGCTTGCGGCCAACGCAACCCCTGCATTTCTCACTCTAAAGGGCTATTGACGCCCGCGCTGAATTGAAGTACGATAGCGCCTACCAGGGTATGTAGGAACATTCCCGCGTCCTACTTCTATGCTGGCCGGCTGCTACATCCTCGCAGCTCCCGCTGCTGCCCCTCTTCGCAACACATCCCCTGGCTTTCGGCATTTCATTCTAGCCTGGTTCCCACAGGAATGTAGGAACGAACCGGCCCGGCAGTATGGCGCCGTACTTCGCTGTCCCTTTCGTCCGGACGGCGCTTTGACGGCAGGCCTTGCCTGTTGGCCGGCACGCAGTATTCCGAGTTGGCCCGACCAGCAATCGTCGTCGAGGCTGCGGGCCGGCCCGAAGCGCGAGACCCCCGGGCCGGTCTATCCCAAGGTTGGAGGCGCCCATGTAGCATTACGGTGGACATGCGTCGCGAGCGCGCGCCCGTACGGCACGAAACACGGAGGCGTGATCCCGGGGCTACCTCGCTATATTTCGGATCATTCAGGTTGTCACGGCAGTGAAAGGAGAACCCGAAATGTGGTCTACACTGAAGAGGCGCTTGCCGGTGCTGGTAGCAGGGCTTATGCTGCTATCGCTTCTGCCGGTGAGAGCCGCTACACTTACTTACGCTGATCCGGTGCCGGGCGGCGACGACAACAATGCCGGCCTTTCCGAAGTAGTGCTTGGCTCGGTGATGCCGATTTACAGCGCCACCGGATATGTGAGCCTGTCGGTTGATGGGCTGGGAACAAACAGCGCGGTTGCCGAGATCATCCAGGTAGAGAAGCCTGCCGGAGCCACGGTGCGGAAAGCCTTCATGGCGGCGGCCAGCACAGGTTTCTCCAACCGCGTTCTGGCGAACGGCGACGTCAAGATCAACGGCACGGATGTAGTGTGGGATTTGCATACCGCTAGCAGCATAAGCTCGCACAACTATTGGGCAGACGTTACTTCTATCGTCAAGCCCGTGGTCGACGCGGCCCCGGCCGGACGGGTGAACTTCAGCATTACCGAGGTATTCACGTTCGGTATCGACGGGGAGATCCTGGTGGTGGTATTTGACGACCCCGGCCAGACCACCGTCAACACTGTTGCCCTGCTGTTCGGTGCGCAGAACGTCATGGGCGACACGTTTGCTCTGTTGCTCGCGGACCCGGTCGACCTGACCGATGCCGACTTTGCTCTGGATATGTCACTGGGCATTTCGTACGGTTTCCAGAGCACCTTCGGTGGAGCGCAGCGCAGCATAGTCAATGTAGGTGGGCAGCGGCTCACTTCATCGGCAGGTGGTGAGGACGACGGCGCGGGGCAAAACGGCGCGCTGCTGACTGTTGGCGGACTGGACGATAGCGACGCCAACCCCCCGAACCCATTTGCCCCGCCTACGCACTTCAGGACGGACGACGAGCTTTATAACCTGCTGCCCTTCGTGCAAAACGGCCAGACGAGCATCAATGTGTTCACGCAGAATCCCTCCGTGGACGATAACATCTTTTTTGCCGCGTTCGACATCAAGTCTGCGGTGGCGGTGATCGGCGAAGGGATCGTGCTCGCGCCCACCTTCGCCTCGAACCCTGTAGGCGTATCGCACACCGTTCAGGCTACCCTGCAGGACAGCTTCGGGGGGCCGGTCGCAAACCGGAACGTGAATTTCACTATCGTTACGGGTCCTCACGCGGGTCAAACAGGCTCCGCACTCACCGACGCGGCCGGGCAGGCTTCCTTCACCTACATCGGCACGGCCGCGGGCACAGACGTGATCGAGGCGAGCTTCGTGGACTCACACGGCAACACCCAGGTGTCCAACAGAGTGGCCGCCGAGTGGATCTCGACGAACAACCCGCCCAGCGTGGATGCCGGGGGCCCTTACTCGGTTGACGAGGGAGGGTCGGTGCTCCTGAGCGCCACGGGAAGCGACCCCGACGGCGGGCCGCTCACCTATGCGTGGGACCTCGACGCTAACGGCACCTACGAGACACCCGGGCAGAGCGTGACGTTCTCGGCAGCGTCGCTTGATGGGCCGAGCAGTCACATAGTCGCCGTTCGCATAGCCGACGACCACGGAGCCACAGACCTCGACGCGGCGACGGTGAACGTGCTCAATGTGGCCCCGACGGCAGGACCGATCAGCGGGCCGGCCGCCCCGGTGCTGTACAACACCGCCGTCACCCTGAGCGCGCCGTTCTCGGACCCCGGTATCCCCGACACGCACACAGCCATGTGGGACTGGGGCGACGGCTCGACGAGCGCGGGCACCGTCAGTGAGTCCAACGGCTCGGGTACAGTCTCGGACAGCCATGTCTACGCATCGGCCGGGGTGTATACCGTGCAGCTTACGGTGACCGATGACGATGGAGGCTCGGGATCGGCTACGTTCCAGTACGTGGTGGTGTACAACCCGGACGGCGGGTTCGTGACCGGGGGCGGCTGGATTGATTCGCCGCCGGGCGCATACTACCCGGATCCCACGCTTACCGGCAGGGCGAACTTCGGTTTTGTGTCGAAGTATCTGCCCAACAGGCCCAACCCGCAGGGGAGCACCGAATTCCAGTTCCGCGCCGCAGGTATGAACTTCCGCTCCAACTCCTACGACGTGCTGGTGATCTCCGGGTTCTTCGCCCAGTACCGAGGCACGGGTACAATCAACGGCGAAGGCAATTACTCGTTCATCCTGACCGCTATCGACGGCCAGCAGCCGGGCGGCGGCGGGGTGGACAAGTTCCGGATCAAGATCATGGACACCAGCCAGGGTAATCAGGTGGTGTACGACAACCAGTTGGGCGCACCGGACCACGAAGATCCGACCACCGCGCTCGGCGGCGGCTCGATCGTCATACACCGGAATCCGTAGACGACCGGTCCGGTAACGAGCTGCGCTAACGCGCAAGCGCGTGCCAACCGAAACAAGGGGGAGCGCGATGGCTCCCCCTTGTTGTTTACCTCACCCGGGTCATCTCCCACCTGCTGGTGGTGGTGACGGTCAGGGGGGTGCCGGGTCGGATGGATTCGGTCTGCTCGCGCATGAAGCGCTCGACGGGGACGGCGGCGAAGGCTGCCGTGCCGCTCATGCTGTCGCCCGAGATGCGGTCCACCTTGATGTCGGCCGGGTCGAGAGGCGTGCCGGTGAGCACCTGGGTCTGAGGCGAGGCGAGGACCGCACCCGAACAGCGCGTCGCGCCCTGCCGCCAGGTGCCGCCAAGCACCACCAGGTGCAGCCCGTCGGCCATGGGCGTGACCACGCCGTTGAGGTCGGCGATGGGCTGCTCGACCGCCGAGCAGGTGAGCAGGCGGGCTATACCGGCACGTCCCTCGGCGGCGTAGGTAGACACGGTGAGCGAGGCCTTGAAGGTCGAGTCGCACGCCACCTGCGATTCCAGGGTGCCCGCGATGTTGCCCACCAGGGTCATGCCGCCGCTGCCCGCGGTCAGCTGCACGGTCAGCGGGCCGCGCCACGTGCCGGGCGTGACGTGGGAGGCGCAGCCGGGCGAGGCTTGAGGCACACCCTGGGCGAGCGGCGCTCCCAAGGGGTACTTGGCCCGGTAGCGGAAGGTGCCAAGCTGCGACAGGAGCACGTCGTGGGGCGGGCGGTTCTCGGGGTGATACTCGAACACGGCGCGCTCGAAGTACTGCACGCGGTAGGTCTTGCCGTCGAGCGCCGATACTTCGTTGAACTCGTCAGAGATGGGGAAGCCCTGTTGTGCGAGGCCCCCGTTACGCTCCCAGTACTGGCGGAAGCGCCCGCCCAGGGTTTTGCCCGTCTCGGGGAAGGTCACAGCGTTGGCGGTGTTGGGGGCCTGGCCGGGGGCTCCCGAGGGGTACTTCTGCGCGTACGAGAAGGCGCCGAGGAGGGAGAGGAGGACGTCGTACGGGGGCTGCTTTTCGGGGTGCCATTCGAACACGGCGCGCTCAAAGTACTGCACCTTGTACGGCTTGCCGTCGGTGTCGGAGACCTCGGTCATCTCGTAGGAGATGGGGAAGCCCTGCTGTGCGAGGCCACCGTTTGCGGTCCAGTAGTCGAGGAAGCGGCCGGTGATTACCTTGCCCGTCTCGGGGAAGTAGCGGGCGGAGAAGCGAGGCTGGGCCTGGGCCTGGCCGGAGGCGAACGACGCGGGCAGCGCGAGCACGAGGGCAAGAAGGGCTAGCACAGTGGTTGCCCGGCCTGAACGTGGTGTGAACTTCATGGTTGAGGCCTTTCCTGAAGAACGGGGCGCGATGGC
>DASTEB010000393.1:0-2907 GCA_035710025.1 Chloroflexia bacterium | reverse complement strand
CACCACCTCGCGGGTGAAAGCGCGTATGCCGTCCGAGCGCACCAGGTTGACCGTGCAGCCGCCGAAACCGGCCCCCGTGAGCTTGGCGCCGAGCACTGTGTCGTTCTCGCGGGCCAATTCGACCAACCGGTCGATGAACGGGTTGCTTACTTCAAAGTCGTTTGCCAGGCTATTGTGCGACTCGTTCATCAGCCGCCCCACCCGCTCCAAATCGCCGCTGCCCAGCGCGTTGACCGCCTCCAGCACCCGTTCGTTCTCGGTCACGACGTGGCGTGCGCGCTTGTACAGCGTCGGATACAACTTGCTAGCATACTTACTCAGCATCTCGGTGTCGACGTCGCGCAGCGACGCGAGCTGCAGGTTGTACGTGATCACCCTGAACGCGCCAAGCGCCTCTTCGCACTCGCGGCGGCGCCGCGCGTAGGCCGTGTTTTCGGGGTCGCGGGCGATGCCGCTGTTCACCAGCACGAGCGACAGCCCCTTGCTGTCCAGGTGCATCGGCACGGGCGTCGTCTCCATCGAGCGGCAGTCGATCAGCAATGCGGACCGCACCTCGGCCATGCCGATCACCGTCTGGTCCATCAGGCCAACGGGCATCCCGATGAACTCGCTCTCGATGGCCTGGGCCGCCCGGGCCATCTCGGCCCTCGGTATACCCACGCCCGATACCGCGGTCAGTGCGCCCAGCATCCCCATCAGCAGCGACGCCGACGACGACAGCCCCGCCGAAACCGGCAGGTCGCCCCACACCAGCACGTCGGCCCCTGCGGGCGCGTAGTTGTGGTTGCGGAGCCACCAGGCCGTTCCCCGCACGTAGTTGCGCCAATCCATGGACTCGCCGATCAAGTCGAGATGGCCGTCGAGGTCGATCTCGACCCCCTGCTCCATCTTCTCCGAGTACACGTTCAGCTTGCGGTCGCTGCGGGGCGACGCTGCGAGCTTGGTGTACCGGTCGACGGCGAACGGCAGCACGTAGCCCTGATTGTAATCGGTGTGCTCGCCGATGAGGTTGGCCCGTCCCGGCGACCGAACTATCACGCTTGGCTCGCTGCCGAATCTCTGCGAAAAGGACAGATCCTTGGTCATTGGGGAACTCCGCTTTGGTTTGTTAGAGTGTGACGTCTTCTGCCTTTCCGCGTCATCCCGTGCGGGTGGCGGGTGCGGGTGGTGCTGCGCCCGTCAGTCCCGCTCGTAGCCGAGCGGGTGCTTGCGGTGCCAGTCCCAGGCAGTCTGGATGATGTCTGCCAGTTGCGGGTACCTGGGCTTCCAACCCAGCTTTCTCGAAATCTCCTCTGACGAAGCCACCAGCACGGGCGGATCGCCCGGCCTTCGCGGGCCGACCACTGCGGGAATGTCGTGCCCGGTAACTTGCCTCGCTACCTCGATCACCTGCTGCACCGAGAACCCTGTCCCGTTGCCCAGGTTGAAGATCTGGCTCTCCTTGCCCTGCGCCAGCCACTCGAGGGCCAGCACGTGCGCTTCGGCCAGGTCCGCCACGTGGATGTAGTCGCGTACGGCCGTGCCGTCGGGCGTCGGGTAGTCGCCCCCGTAGATCTGCACCGAGGGCCGCTGCCCCAGCGCTACCTGTAGCACGATCGGGATCAGGTGGGTCTCCGGGTCGTGTACCTCGCCGAACTTCTCCGTGGCGCCCGCGGCGTTGAAGTACCGTAGCGACACGTACTTCAGCCCGTGAATCTCGTCGTACCAACGCAGCATGTGCTCGTACATCAGCTTCGACTCGCCGTACGGGTTGATCGGGGCCTGCGGGTCGGTCTCGTGGATGATATTGCCCTCGGGCATCCCGTAAGTGGCGGCTGACGACGAGAAGACGAGCATACGAATGCCCGTGCGCATAATAGCTTCCGCCAGGGTAAGTCCCGTGCACACGTTGTTCGCGAAGTATTTTCCAGGGTCCTCCATCGACTCGCCCACGAGCGAGTGCGCCGCGAAGTGCATCACGGCATTGATGCCGTGCTCCCGCAGCGTTTCCTCCAGGAGAGCCTGGTCCGCCAGGTCACCCTCAACAAAGTGCGCCCGAGGGTCTACCGCACCGCGGTGTCCCTTAATGAGGTTATCGAACACCACAACGTGGTGTCCTCTATCGAGCAGCAGCTCGGTGGCTACGCTCCCGATATACCCCGCACCGCCGGTAACGAGTATTCTCATCCCATCCCTATTCACTTGTTCAGGCTGCCCACCAACGGGCACTGTCTTGTCTGTCATTATAGCACTCCTGGGTGTGATTTCCGTTCCCCTTACGGGTAGTACCATAGATAAGCCGGGGGAGTATTTTTCGGCTAACACTCCGGTCGGGTGGAGGTACCGGTACTTTAGTAGCGTGGCCAGAATGTACGTTGTATAATGCCATTGGCCGAAATCGGGGGGCTTCTGCCGCTTCTGGGCACGGCTGTTCCACCGCGCCCTACCGCACCGTCCGGCGCCCGGTCGCCGCCACCGCACGCCTGTACCGGCAGCCCGTAAAACGCGGCTGTCCTGAGGAGCATCGAGAATGTATACCACTGTTCCAGACCCGACGCAAGAAGGCGGCGCCCCCGCCCCCCGCTCCGTTGACCTCCCCCTGCGGCAGGTTGACCCCGAGGTCTGGGAGGCCATCGAGAGCGAGAAACGCCGCCAGCGCGACAAGATCGAGCTGATCGCCTCCGAGAACTACGTCAGCGCCGCGGTGCTCGAAGCCCAGGGCTCGGTGCTCACCAACAAGTACGCCGAGGGCTATCCGGGCAGGCGCTACTACGGCGGCTGCGAGTACGTGGACATCGCCGAGAACCTTGCCATCGAGCGCGCCAAACAGCTCTTCGGCGCCGACCACGCCAACGTGCAGCCCCACTCGGGCGCGCAGGCCAACATGGCCGTGTACATGGCTGTGCTCCAGCCCGGCGACAAGATCCT